>CAMDAL010000052.1 GCA_945888565.1 Devosia equisanguinis
CCTGCGGCCGAAGACACGCAGAACACCCGCATCGTCGTGCTGAAGCTCGATACGCCCAGCCGCACCATGACGGTGGGGCTCCGCACCGACCGGGTCTTCGAGGTGACGGTGCTCGACAGCGAAACGCTGGACCCGCCACCCAACGTCACCGGCGCCTGGCGCGAGCACGTCGTCGCCGGCATCGGCCGGCGCAACGGCGCCTTCGTCACCGTGCTCGACCTCAACCGCCTGCTGACACAGCACGAGCGGTCGCTGGCGAACGCCGCCTGATCAACCGCCCCGGAGTAGTTTAGTCTTGAGTACCAGGGCAGTAGCCGTCGCCTACGGCGAAGATTTTGACGATCACCTCAGCGCCATCGATTTCGGCCGCATCGCGCGCCTCGTCGAAAGCGAAGCCGGCATCAAGATGCCGCCCGGCAAGCGGCTCATGGTCGAAGGGCGGCTGCGCAAGCGCATGCGGGCGCTCGGCATCCCCACCTTTGCCGACTATTGCAACATGCTGTTCAAGCAGGGCGGGCTCGACCACGAGCTGACCTACCTGATCAACGCCGTCACCACCAACAAGACGGACTTCTTCCGCGAGCCGGAGCATTTCGACTTCCTGACGTCGGACATGGTGCCGAACCTCATCAAGCAGCGAAGCGAGCGCAACCCGCTACTCAAGCTCTGGAGCGCCGCTGCGTCGACTGGCGCCGAGGCCTACACGCTCTCCATGGTGCTGCGCGACCTGATGCTGGCGCGGCGCGATTTCCGCTTCGCCATTCTCGGCACCGACATCTCGACGCAGGTGCTGGCGCAGGGCCAGCGCGCCGTATACCCCGCCGAGATGATCGCCCCGGTGCCGGCGGCCCTGCAGGAGCGATACGTCCTGCACGCCCGCAAGCCCGGGCTGCGACCGGAAGTGCGGATGGCGCCCGAAATCCGGCGCCACGTGCAGTTTCAGCACCTCAACCTGATGGACACCACATATCCATTCGATCGCGACGTCGATGTAATCTTTCTTAGGAACGTTCTGATCTACTTCGAGAAGTCCGATCAGGCGACGGTGGTCGGGCGGCTGGTCGGGCATCTCAGGCCCGGCGGCTATCTGGTACTCGGGCACTCCGAGTCGATGATCGGCACCAGCCTTTCCGTCCGCCAGGTCGCGCCTGCCGTGTTCATGAAGTTGTGAGTTGAAGCCTGATGAGTGCCGAGGCCGTCGCCCCCCACCGCAAGATCCGCGTGCTCATCGTTGACGATTCGGCCTCGGTCCGCACCACGCTCTCCGACATCATCTCCTCCGACCCCGGCCTCGAGGTCATGGCGACTGCCGCCGACCCCTATATCGCCGTCGAGCGCATCCGCCAGGAAGTGCCGGACGTCATCTTCCTCGATCTCGAGATGCCGCGCATGGATGGGCTCACCTTCCTGCGCAAGATCATGTCGCAGCGCCCGATTCCCGTCGTCGTCTGCTCCTCGCTGACCGAGTCCGGCAGCGACAAGATGATGGAGGCGCTCGAGGCAGGCGCCGTCGACGTGGTGACCAAGCCGCGCATCGACACCGCGCAGTGGCTGCAGGACTCCTCGATGCGCATCTGCGACGCCGCCAAGGCCGCCGCGCATGCCAGGATGAAGGGCCGCACCAGGCCGCTCGCCGAATTCACAGTCGAAAAGAAGCTCACGGCCGACGCCGTGATCCCGCAGCGCAGCGCCTCTCGCGCCGCCGCTGCCGCAGCGACACTGCCGGTCACCGAGCCGATCATCTGCATCGGCGCCTCCACTGGCGGTACCGAGGCACTGCGCGAGGTGCTGGAACAGCTGCCCGCCAACTCGCCCGGCATCGTCATCGTGCAGCACATGCCCGAGCGCTTCACCCTTGCTTTCGCCCGCCGGCTCGACACCCTCTGCCATATGCAGGTGAAGGAGGCCGAGGATGGCGACGTGGTGCAGCAGGGCCGCGTCCTGATCGCGCCCGGCAATTTCCACATGGCGCTGCATCGCACCGGCAGCCGCTACACGGTCAACGTCGTGGATGGCCCACATGTCTCGCGACACCGCCCGTCGGTCGATGTGCTGTTCCGCTCTGCCGCGCAGAACGCCGGCCGCAACGCCATGGGCATCCTGCTCACCGGCATGGGCGACGATGGCGCCCGCGGCCTGCTCGAAATGTTCGAGGCCGGCAGCCTCACGGTTGCCCAGGACGAGGCGAGCTCGGTGGTGTTCGGCATGCCCAAGGAGGCCATCGCCCTCGGCGCGGCGACCCGTATCCTGCCGCTGAAGCGGGTCTCCGCCGAAATCATCGCCTACGGGAGCCGGGCCCGATGAGCGCCGCCACCCAGCAGCAGCCGCCTGACCCAACGCCGGCGCGCCTGCTCGCCGCCGCCGAGGCGCTTGCCGAACCGCGTGACGCCATCGATGGCGCATTCGTGTCGGCCGGCGACAAGCTGGCGGAATGCGCCGGCATCCTGTCGCGCCTGACCGGCACCTTCGAGGCGCTGCCTGCCGCACTCGAAAACCCCGAACTTTCCGCTGCCACCGACCGCCTGGCGCTGGTCGGGCGCCGGGCCCGCGCCATTGCTGATGCGCTCGCCACCGAGCAGGCCGACGTCGCTCGTCTCGTTCAGGTCGTGGCCTCCGCCGGGCACCCGATCGATGAGCTTCGCCGGCAGGTGAAGATGATGTCGATCGTCGCCATCAATGCCCGCGTCACCGCCGCCGGCATCGTCACCGACGTCGACGATTTCGACGTTTTCACCACCGACATTGCGAAGCTGTCCGACACCGCCGCCGCGACGATTGCCGAGTTTGCCCGCACCTACCAGCAGCTTGCCGCCGCCGTGCGCGATGCAGCCAGTGCCCGCGGCACCTTCGAGACCACGCATCGCGCCACGCTGTCCGCGCTTGCGACCGAACTTGAGACCGGCCTCGCCGACGTGACCGCGCAGCGTCGCCGCTCGATCGAGATCAGCGCCGATACCGGTCGCACCTCGCGCGACATCGAAGCCCGCGTCGCCACCGCCGTCATGGCCCTGCAGGTCGGCGATGCGACGCGGCAGCGGGTCGAACATGTCGAGACTGCGCTGAGCGAGCTGGCCGAGGCCAACCCGGAAATCGTTCCCGCCATCGCCGAACTGCAGCGTCTGCAACTGATCTCGGCGCGCGAGTCGCTGTTGGCCGAAATGGCATCCGGCGAAGCGGCGCTTGGCGATCTCGCCCGCGACGCAACCCGTGCCCTCGCCCAGGTCCGCGACACCCATGGGGCAGGGGCCACCTCGGGCCTCGCCTCGCTGCAGGGCGCCCTGCAGAAGGCCGTAGTGGTGCTGCGCGGCTACGAGGTCGAGCGTGAAAAGCTCGACAAGGTCGCCAATGCCGTCGCCGACACCGTGCGCGTGCTGCTCGAGCATGTCGAGGCGGTGCAGGATGTCGAATACGAGATGCGCCTCGTATCGCTGAACGCTGCGGTGAAGTGCGCGCAGCTCGGCCCGCGTGGCCGGGCGCTCGACGTCATCTCGACCCAGCTTCGCGCCCTCACGGGCGAAACCGTCGTTTCCGCCAATGCCGCCGTCGAACGCCTCAACGAGGCGGCGTCGGTCGCCGCTGTCTTTACCGCCGCCACCGGCGAGCAAGCCGCTACCCGCGCCTCGGCGATGGAGCAGGAGGCCGTCAGCGGCCTCGAGCTGCTCGCTTCGATCGGGACCCGCATGGGAGGCGCGATGCGCGACCTCGACCGCGATGGCCCGACCATCGCCCGTCGCCTCACCCAGGCCATGCACGATTTCGGCCAGCACGACGGCATTTCCGAAGCCCTGAGCGACGTGGAGTTCACCCTCACCGAGCTGTCGGGCTATGGCGATGCGCCGGCCGACTATCTGGCAAGCCTGCGCAAGCGCTACACCATGGACATGGAGCGCCGTATCCACGACGCCTTTATCGGCGCCCCGCCCTCGGCCCCCGAGCCCGCGCCGGAAGAAGCCAGCCTCGACGATCTCCTGTTTTAGCCAGTCGTTATTCAACCACTCGGTTGACAGGCATCCCGGTCCGATGTATTCAACCAGTACGTTATCAACGAAGTGGTTGAATTAAGGATCGCTCGATGCACACCATCACCTCCCGCGACGGCACCCGCATCGCCTACGATGTCTATGGTGCCGGTGAGCCGGTCATCCTCGTCGAAGGCGCGATGTGCGGCCGCCACTTCGGCGCAACCAACAAGCTCGCGGCCGAACTCGGCAAGCACTTCCGCGTCTATCACTACGACCGCCGCGCCCGCGGCGACTCCGGCCCCTCGACCGACTACAGCGTCGAGCGCGAAGTCGAGGACCTGTCGGCGCTGATCGCCGAAGCCGGCGGTTCGGCCTCCATCATCGGCTTCTCCTCCGGCGCCTGCCTCGCCATCGAGGCTGCAGCCGCCGGCCTGCCGATCAAGCGTCTGGCCTTCTACGAGCCGCCCTACATGGTCGGCCCCAAGGCCCGGAAGGTGCCCGACAATTTTGAAGCCGAAGTCCAGCAACTGGTTGCCGATGGCAAGAATGGCGACGCAGTCGCCTACTTCATGACCAAGCTGATCGGCATGCCGTCGATCTTCCTGATCCCGATGAAGTTCTCGAAAATGTGGAAGCAGCTCACCCCGCAGGCGCCGAGCCTGCCCTTCGACATGGAAGCGGTGAACGGCTTCAACCCGCCCATCGAGCGCATGCGCCGCATCACCGTGCCGACCCTCGCCATCAACGGCGACAAGACGTTTCCGGTGATCATCGACAGCACGAAGCTCTGCGCCGATACCATCCCGGGCGCGGGCCATGTCATCCTGCCGGGCCAGACCCACGAGGTGAAGGCCGAGGCCATCGCCCCCGAACTCGTCCGTTTCTTCTCGGGCGCCGCCGCCCGCATCGCCGCCTGAGGCCAAAATGACCGACCGCCTGTCCACCACGCTCTCGGCCCTCGCCGACCCCACCCGTCGCGGTATCCTCGCGCAACTGGCGCGCGGCGAAGCCACCGTCGGTGAACTCGCCGAGCCCTACGACATGTCGCTGGCCGCGGTCAGCAAGCACCTCAAGGTGCTGGAGCATGCCGGGCTGATCACGCGGGGCCGGGAGGCCCAGTGGCGCCCCTGCAGGCTCAAGGCGGCGCCGATGGCGGAAGTCGCTGACTGGGTCGGGGAGTATCGCCGCTTCTGGGAGCAGAGCCTCGACCGCCTGGAAGACTACCTGGCCGAACTGCAGAAGGGGGATCCCGGCGGCACGAAGAACTAGCCGCCGGCCCCACCGCGAAAGATGCCTGGAGCAAACATCATCCCCTTCCGGCCGCTCCGGAAGGGCACCGGCGAAGCCATGCCCGGCCAGCCGCGGCACTGGTTCGTCACCTACTGGCGGTTCTGGCACGAGAACCTCAATCGCCTCGCCGACTATGTGAACCACTTGATGGAGGACCAGATGCCGCTGCCCGACCTGAAGATCGAGACCCCTGCCGACGAGGCGATCGTCGTCTCCACCCGCACCTTCCACGCCCCGCGCGCCCTCGTCTGGCGCGTCATGACCGAGCCCGAGCACGTCGCCCGCTGGTGGGGCACCGAGGGGCAACGCAACGTCATCACCGCCTTCGACGTCCGTCCGGGCGGCAAATGGCGCATCGAGAGCCACGACCCCGACGGCAACGTCTATATCTTCATCGGCGAGTACCGCGAGGTGGACGAACCGGCAAAGTTCGCCTGGACCTTCGGCATGGAGAACATGTTCTTCGGCAAGACCCTGCTCGAAACCCACACCTTCGAGGAGGCCGACGGCAAGACCCACTACCGCTCCGTCTCGAATTTCGACAGCTTCGAGGATCGCGACGGCATGGTGGCTTCCGGCATGGAAACGGGCATGATCCATGGCTTCGCCGTCATCGACGCGATCCTCGGCGACCTTGTGAAGGCCTGACCGATGCTTCCCGAACTCGCCCTCGTCCCGGATGATCGCCGCCTCGAGATCGAGCGCGAGTTCGACGCCCCGCGCGACCTCGTGTGGACAATGTTCGCCGACCCCTACCACCTCAGCCGCTGGTGGGGCCCGAAAGGCTTCACCAACCCGGTGGTCGAGATGGATTTCCGCGAGGGCGGGCACTGGCACCACCTCATGCGCTCCCCCGATGGCCGCGACTTCCCCATCGACAGCATTTTCGTCGCGATCGTCCCGCCCGAGCGCATCGCCTTTCGCAACGCTCCGGCCACCGGCGAAGCGTTCGGCGACAACCCGCCGCCGAGTTTCCTCCAGGTGCTCAGTTTCGCCGAGTTGCCCGGTGGCCGCACGCGCCTCACCCTCGAAGCCCACTTCGATACCACCGAGAACCGCGACGCCGTCGCTCGCCGTGGCTTCCGCGAGGGCACGCTCGAAGGCTACGACAAGCTGGCTGCCCACCTGTTGAATATCTAGGTTTCGGGGCGCTGAGCTCTCCGTGATCCTCCACTGTGGCGAAGCCACGGGGGAGGGGGACCGCCGTAGGCGGTGGAGGGGGCGTCCGGGCGCCGCCTCTCACACTTTCCTGGTTAGGCCTTGACCCCCACCCCCGCCTTCCGACTCTATCGCCCCATGCTTGAGTCGCTCTTCGACACGCCCCCCCGCGACCCCGCCGATATCCTGCACACTGTGTTCGGCCACCGGGCCTTTCGCGGCCAGCAGGAGGACGTGGTGCGACACGTCACCGGCGGCGGCGACGCAGTGGTGCTGTTCCCTACCGGCGCCGGCAAGTCGATGTGCTACCAGGTCCCGGCCATCGCGCGGGACGGTGTCGGCATCGTCGTCTCGCCGCTCATCGCCCTGATGCGCGACCAGGTGGAAGCCCTGCGCCAGGCCGGCGTCAACGCCGCCACCCTCAACTCCTCGATCTCGTCCGAGGAAAGCGCGAAAACCTTCCGCGACCTCAAGAACGGCAAGCTGCAGCTGCTCTACGTCGCGCCCGAGCGCCTCGTGCTCCCCGGCTTCAAGGCGATGATGCAGGGCGTGAAGATCGCGCTGATCGCCATCGACGAGGCGCATTGCGTTTCCCAGTGGGGCCACGATTTCCGCCCCGAATACCGCCAGCTCGAGGGCCTCGCCGGGGATTACCCCGGCGTCCCCCGCATCGCGCTTACCGCCACCGCCGATCCGACGACGCGCGCCGATATCATCGAGCGGCTCGGCCTCGACACCGCCCGCGTCTTCACCACCAGCTTCGACCGGCCAAACATTTCCTATTCGATCGTCGAGCGCGACAATGCCCGCCAGCAGCTGAAGGCCTTCCTCGCCCGCCACAAGGGCAATTCCGGCATCGTCTATTGCCTCAGCCGCAAGAAGGTCGAGGATGTGGCCGAATGGCTGAACAAGGAAGGCATCCGCGCGCTGCCATATCACGCCGGCATGCCCTCCCATGAGCGGAGTGCCAACCAGGACGCCTTCCTCAAGGAGGAGTCGCTCTGCCTCGTCGCCACCGTGGCGTTCGGCATGGGCATCGACAAGCCCGATGTCCGCTACGTCGCGCACATGGACCTGCCGTCCTCCATCGAGGCCTACTACCAGGAGACCGGCCGCGCCGGCCGCGACGGCCTGCCGGCCGAGGCGTGGATGTGCTACGGCATGACCGACGTCGCCCAGCGCCGCCGCATGATCGACGAGGGCAATGCCCCCGACGATGTGAAGCGGGTGGAGCGCTCAAAGCTCAATGCCCTGCTCGGCGTCTGCGAAACCGCCGAGTGCCGCCGCAAGGCCATCCTCGCGCATTTCGGCGAGGCCCATCCGGGCAATTGCGGCTCCTGCGACAGCTGCCTGTCGCCGGTCGATACCTGGGATGGCTCGGATGCCGCCATCAAGGCCATGGCGGCGATCTTCCGCACCGGCCAGCGCTTCGGCGTCACCCACATCATCGATGTGCTGCTCGGCAAGGAAACCGACAAGGTCACCCAGTTCGGCCATCAGGAGCAGCCGGTCTTCGGGCAGGGCAAGGACATGGACCAGCGCAGCTGGAACTCCGTCATCCGCCAGCTCACCGCCATGGGGCTGATCGTCGTCGACAACGCCTTCGGCGCGCTGCACCTGAGCGAAGAAGCCCGCCCGGTGTTCAAGGGCGAGCGCAAGGTCACCCTCCGCCGCGACCGCCCGCGCAAGGCCGCCGAAACCCGCCGCTCCCTGCAGAACGCCGTTGCGCTCCCGCCGGCCGCCCAAAGCCTGTTCGAGGCCCTCCGCACCGAACGCGCCGCCCTCGCCAAGGCCCAGGGCGTCCCGCCCTACGTCGTCTTCCACGACACCACGCTCCGCGCCATGGCCACCGACCGCCCGCAGACCATGGCGGAGCTGGGCACCATCTCGGGGGTGGGCGAAAGCAAGCTCAAGCGCTATGGGACGGAGTTCCTGGCGGTGCTGAAGGCCGCCGGCCCGGCCTGACCCTCAAGTCCCCCGCGGCTTGGCCCGCGCCGTCGCCGCCGCCTCGAGCGGGTTGTCCGGCCAGTAGTGCCGTGGATACCGACCCTTCAGATCCTTCGCCACATCCTTCCAGCTCCCGCGCCAGAAGCCGGGCAGATCGCGCGTCGTCTGGATCGGCCGGTGCGCTGGCGACAGCAGCACCAGCAGCAGCGGCACCTTGCCGCCCGCCACCGACGGATGCCGGTCGAGCCCGAACAACTCCTGCACCCGCACCTCCAGCGCCGGCCCGTTCTCGGCCCCATAGTCGATCGGCAGGTGCGAGCCCGACGGCGCGGAAAAATGCGAGGGCAGCAGTTTTTCAATCTCCTGCCGCCGCGCGTAGGGCAGCAGCCCCTCGAGCGCCGCGCCGAGATCGTCGGCCCCAACCTCGCTCAGCGCCGTCTTCCCCAGCACCGCCGCGACCAGCCACTCGACATTCGCCGCCAGCCCCGCATCCGACAGGTCCGGCCACTCCTCGCCCAGCGTGGCGCGCAGATACGTCGCCCGCGCCCGCAGCGCCTTCTGCTCCTTCGTCCACGGCAGCACGTCGATGCCAAGCTCGGCGATCCCAGCCGCCAGCGCCCGCGCCGCCGCCTCGGCATCGGCCACCGCCACTGGCGCCTCGTCCAGCCGCAGCGCCCCGAGCCGCCGCACTCGCCGCGCCCGCACGCTGCGCGAGGCCCGGTCGAAGCTCATCGCCACCTCGTCGACGATCTGCCCGGCAAACAGGTCCTCGATGGTCTCCCGGTCGATCCGAGCCGCCGCCCGGATCCGCCCGCTCGCCGCCGCCCCGGTGATATCTGTGACGACGAGATAATCGGCGGAGGCCAGCGCGTCGGTCTCCTCAAGCGCCGCCTGCCTCCCGTTGGCGAGCCGGAACTTGCCCCGCCCGCCGGCCCGTTGCGCCACGCGATCCGGATAGGCCCGCGCCAGGTGCCGCCCGACATCGCCGCCCGACCCGGTATTGCCAACCATCTGCGCCCAGCGCCGCACCAGCCCATGCGCTTCGTCGGCGCGCTTGCCCCGCTCCCGGCCGAAGCGTTCCAGCCGGTGCACCAGGTCCACCCCGTCGCCGCCCAGCCCGCGCTCGCCCAGTACCACCGCGATCTGCGCCGCCGTCAGCGCATCGTCCTCGCCCGCTGCCTTGTGCACCATATGCGCCAGCCGCGGATGCAGCGGCAGCTTCCCGAGCGCCTTGCCCTCGGCGGTGATCCGCCCATCCGCACCGATCGCCTCGAGCCCGCGCAACAGCGCCACGGCCTCCGCCCATGCCGGCTTCGGCGGTGGATCAAGAAACCGCAACGCCACGGGATCGCTCACTCCCCAGCCGGCGAGGTCGAGCGCCAGGCCGCTGAGGTCCGCTTCCAGCATTTCGGGGACATCGAACGCCGCCATCGCCGCATTCTGCCCCTCGCCCCACAGCCGATAGCAGACGCCCGGCTCGACGCGCCCGGCTCGGCCCCGCCGCTGCTCGGCCGCCGCCCGCGAAATCCGCCGCGTCTCCAGCACCGTCAGCCCCGTCGCCGGCTCGTAGGCCGGTGCCCGCCGGAAGCCTGAATCGACGACGATTCGCACCCCCTCGATGGTCAGCGACGTCTCGGCGATCGAGGTCGCGAGCACCACCTTGCGCTTCCCCGCCGGCGCGGGCGACACCGCCCGATCCTGCTCCTCGGGGGACAGCTGCCCGTAAAGCGGCGTGATCTCCACATCCGCCGCCACCCGCCCCGCCAGCCGCTCCGCCGTGCGCGAGATCTCCGCCTGTCCCGGCAGGAACACCAGCGCCGACCCCGGCTGCGACCGCAGCGCCTCGAGCGTCACCGCCGCCACCTGCTCCTCGAGCCGCAGCGCCGGATCGCGGTCGCGATAGAAGGTGTCGACTGGGAACGCCCGCCCCAGGCTCTCCACCACCGGCGCCTCGTCCATCAGCGCCGAAACCCTTGCCCCGTCGAGCGTCGCCGACATCACCACGATCCGCAGGTCCTCGCGCAGCGCCGCCGCATCGAGCGCCAGCGCCAGCCCCAGGTCAGCGTCGAGCGAGCGCTCGTGGAACTCGTCGAAGATCACCGCCGCGACGCCGGTCAGTTCCGGGTCATCGAGCAGCATCCGGGTGAACACGCCCTCGGTCACCACCTCGATCCGCGTCTTGCGCGACACCTTGGCGTCGAGCCGCACCCGGTAGCCCACGGTCGCGCCGACTTCTTCGCCCAGCGACTGCGCCATCCGCCGGGCGGCCGCCCGCGCCGCCAGCCGTCGCGGCTCCAGCATCACGATCTTCCCGTCGCCCCGCCACGTCGCTGACAGCAGGGCAAGCGGCACCCGCGTTGTCTTGCCGGCCCCCGGCGGCGCCACCAGCACGGCAAACGGCCTCGCCTCCAGCACGTCGCGCAGGCGGGGCAGGGCGTCGTCGATGGGAAGCGGCGTCAGATCCATGGCGCCTCAATCGGGCAAAACCGGCCTCACCGCAAGTTCCGAGGTCGCCCCCTCTCCTCAGCTACGCTAGGCGGCAAGCCTGTTCGCGCAGCGAGTTAGCGGCGCTGAGGAGAGGGGGCAGGCGCGCAAGCGCCGTGTCTCGCCGCTAGGCGGCGCCGCCTGCTACGAGACGTTCTTCAGCAGGTCCAGCAGCGAACCGTCGAACGGGTCGGCGCCGCCCGGCGGCATCGCACCCGAGATCGCATTGCCCTTGGCCAGCGCCACTTCGCTCCAGCCGGTGACGATGGTGATGCCGCCGACCTTCTTGTCCGCCACGTACCACGGGGTGATCAGCGCGTTGAACTGGATCGGCTGGTTCGTGGTCGAGCTGCTAAAAGTCCGCTTGGTGCGGATCGTCTGGCCCCGCATGGCCCGTTCGTATTCGTCTTTCTGGTCGGGCGGCATGTTGGGCGTCAGCATCATCAGCGACTTGCCCACCACCTCGCGCTTCTCGATGAAGCGATGCGCCTTGAGCCAGAAGATCGAGCAATCCATCACGCGGAGCTTCTCGTCGAGCACCACGATGGGCGCCGGCATGTCGCCGACCAGTTCCTGCACCAGCTTCAACCGGCCCTGCACCTGCAGTTCGCGCTCCATCTCGCGCGTCACGTCACGCGAGAAGCCGAACAGTTCGGCCACCCGGCCGTTGACCATGCGCAGGTCGGCAATCGTCTCGATCACCCGGACCTGGCCGTCGCGACGCTCGATGCGCAGCCGGCAGTGGAAGCCCTTGCGGCCTTCCAGCGCCTGCGCAATGAGTGTCAGGAACTTGCCGCGGTCCTCCATGTGGTAGAGCTTGACCATCTCCTGCAGCGGAAGTGGTTCCTCGGTCGGCATCCAGCCGAACATCTCGCAGACGCGGTCCGACAGCACCACGGAGCCGGGAAAGATCACCTTCCACTGGCCGTAGCCCGAGCGGCTCTCGATCAGTTGCAGGGCGCGTTCGGTGTCGGCCACGGGCGGACCGATGTCGGTCTCCGCCAGCGAGTCGATCGAGTTCACGATAAGCTGTTTGTCGAACATGGCTCCTGCCAGCCGTCCCGCCTGCCGCAAGCTAGGCCCGGCATGGTTAAGTTTTGGTTGTCGGCCTTCCAATACGCCGCAGTTCGCTCAGCCGTGCCAGCGCCGCAGAGGCTCAGCCGCTTCCGCGGTGTGTCCGCGGGTCATCGCGAGGGCCAGCGCCTGGTCGGCCGGTATCGGCTGGCTGAACAGGTAGCCCTGCGCTTCGTCGCAGCCCTCCTCGGCGAGGAACAGCAGTTGCTCGAAGCTCTCCACGCCCTCCGCCGTCACCCGGATCTGCAGCGATCGGCCGAGCCCGACAATGGCCCGCACGATCGCCACCGAGCCGGGATTGTCCGGCAGCCCGGAAACGAACGAGCGGTCGATCTTCACCTTGTCGAAGTCGAAGCGCTGCAGGTAGCTCAGCGACGAATAGCCGGTGCCGAAGTCGTCGAGCGCCACGCGCACGCCCATCGCGTGGATCTCCTCCAGCATGGCGATGGCGCCGCTTGTCTGGTCCAGCAGCACGGACTCGGTGATCTCGAGTTCCAGTCGGGCCGGGTCGAGCCCGCTCTGCGCCAGCGCGCCACGCACTGCCACGCTCACCGGGCCGGATTTGAACTGCACCGGCGACAGGTTGACTGCGAGCCCGATGCCGTCCGGCCAGTGCACCGCCTCGGCAGTGGCCCGGCGCAGCACGAAGGCGCCGATTTCATCGATCAGCCCGCTTTCCTCGGCCAGCGGAATGAACACCGCCGGCGATACCGGGCCCTGGGTCGGGCTGGTCCAGCGCAGCAGCGCCTCGAAGCCAACCAGCCGGTTGCTCGCCACGTCGATCTGCGGCTGGTAGACGATGCTGAGCTCGTTGCGGCCGATGGCGCTGGCCAGCTCGCGCTTCATCTCACGGCGCTCGCGTAGCGCGTGGTCCATCTCCAGCTCGAAGAAGCGGAAGTTGCGGCCGTTCTCGGCCTTTACCCGGTAGAGCGCGATGTCGGCCTGATGCAGCAGCATGTCGGCGTCCCGGTCGGCGCTGCACGCCAGGGCGATGCCGATGCTGGCGCCGATTTCCACCGTCTCGCCATCGATCTGGTAGGGCGAGGAGATCGCCCGGATGATCGAGCGTGCCGTCGTGGCGGCCTGTTCGGGGTCATCGATCCGCATGAACAGCGCGAACTCGTCGCCGCCCAGCCGCCCGACGAAGCCGCCGCTGCCGGCTGCCTCGAGCCGCAGCGCCACTTCGCGCAGCAGCGTGTCGCCGGCAAGGTGCCCGAGCGTATCGTTGATGAGCTTGAAATCGTCGAGGTCCACCGACATCACCACGAGGCTGCGGCTCTCGCCTGTGTCGGCGAGGCTGCGGCCCAGTTCGTCGTGAAAATGCAGCCGGTTCGGCAGCCCGGTCAGCGAGTCGTGACGGGCGAGGTGCGCGATCTGCTCCTGCGCCCGCCGCCGCTCGGTCACGTCGCGGAAAAAGATGATGAGCCCCGCGCTTGAGCCATAGGTCTGCACTTCCAGCCACGCTCCGGCGCTCGGCATATAGTCCTCGAAGGCAATGCTGCGCTGCTCCTGCATGGCCTGCCGGTAGCGCACCATGAATGGTTCGGCCTCGCGGGGGGCGATCAGGTCGCGAAAGTCGCCACCGACGGCGGGCCCGTCCGCCGGGAAGAACGCTGCGGCGCGCCGGTTCATGTAGGTGATGCGCCAGTCGCCATCGACGCTGACCACGCTGTCCATGGTGCTTTCGAGCACGTTCGACAGGCGGCGGGCGGCGGCCGCCACCTCGACCTCGTTGCGCTTGGCCTCGGTCACGTCGCGCGACAGGGCGAGCAGGCGGGTCACCTTGCCTTCGGCATTCGGCACCGGCGAGATCGAGAGGTCCCACCACCGTGGCTTGCCGAGCGCAGTCGGGCCGTAGAGGGTGCGTCGCACCGACTGTCCATTGCGCGCCTCGCCGATGGCGTAGCGCACAGCCGGGGCGACATCGGCCGGCCAGAAGCTGTCATAGGGCCGGCCGGCAATCGCGGCGAAGTCGCTGACTTCCATGATCCTGAGGCCGGGGCCGTTCATGAACACCAGCGTGCCGTCGGGATCGAGCACCTCGATCGCCATGTCGGAGCTTTCGAGGATCGAGCGGGAGAATTCCTCGGATTCCCGCAGCGCCGTCTCGGCCAGCTTGCGGTCGTGTACGTCTTCGAGCGTGCCGTACCAGAGCTTCGTCCTGCCCTCGGCGTCCCGCGTCGCGGCCGCCCTCGCCCGCATCCAGCGATACTGGCCGCCGGTCAGCCGCACCCGGTACTCGATATCGACCGGCTCGCCGGAGCCTAGGTGTGCCCTCCACACCGACATCGTGCGGTCAATGTCCTCGGGATGCAGCGCCTTCAGCCAGCCGGCGCCGAACGTCTCCTCGGCGGTCATTCCGATCAGTTCGAGCCAGCGCGGCCCGACTTCGATGATGCTGCCATCGGGCCCCGCCACCCATGGAATCTCGGGGTTTGAGGTCGACGGCCGTGCGGTAGTGCATGACGCTGTCGCGCAGTGCCTGCTCGGTCTCCACCGCCTGCGTCACATCCTGGGTGATGATCTGCAGCCGGCTCGCCGGCACTGTACGGTCGAGCGGAAAGTAGGTGGCGCTCATGAGGCGCGAGCCGGTCTCCGGCGTGCTCCGCAACTGCATGGTGCCCGAGCCGCCGCGCGCGGCGGCAGCGAGCAGCCGTCGCTTCACCCGGCGCCGATCGGCCGGGTCGATGCGCTGCAGCATGTCGGCGAGCGGCGCGGGCGGGCGGGTGGGTCGCCGGCTGCCCCCCATGTGATGAATCAGGTCTTCCTCGACCTGCCAGGTCCATACCGACACGCCGGCTGCCTCGCCGAGGCGGCGCAGGGTTTCTCCCGAAACCTCCGTGCTCACCCCATCCGACGCGACAGCCTTGTGCGGCTCCAGATCTTTCGGCGTTCCGCCAGTCCTACCCATGCCAACTCCGCCCATATGCCGGATGCTAGGCTTGTGCTCACCGCCAAATCATTAACCCGGGAGCGTCCAACTGAGGTAAATCCCGCCGTCAGAGCTGGTGGTTAACCGCCAGTAATCGGCCGATCAGCTAGTCAGTCGTGAAGAAGTCTGGAACGCCGCGGTTGGCGGGGGTTTTCCGGCGATTTGAAGTATTCGGTTTCGCAAGGGTTTTGGGCGTTCGGTCGAAGAAGCTTGTGATTTTGTCGGCGGCATTGGTTTGGGATTCCCAGCTTTTG
>CAMDAL010000053.1 GCA_945888565.1 Devosia equisanguinis
CGCAAGAATCGCGGAATCGCAGGGCTTCCCGCGAAAATCAGGAAATTGAGATGCGGCAAATCAAATCGAAATCCACGGGCGGCGCGCGCGAAGGCGCGGGGAGGCCACCTGGGCGGGCGAACGTGGCCACGCAGGCACTGAAGGCCACATTGTCGGAACTGGCGCGGGAGCATACGCAGGAGGCGCTGGGCGTGGTTCTACAGGTCATGCGCGAGGGCGACACGGACGCGATCCGGCTGGCTGCTGCGAACATTGTCCTCGACCGAGGCTATGGCCGCCCACAGGCCGCCCTTGAGGTGACGGCCGCCGGACCGGCTGAGGCCGATTGGGACCGGATTCAGAAGGCCGTGGCAAGTCTGACGATTGAGCATCTCAAGGCCATCCATGACAGCGAGGGGCTGCATGATCTGAGCGAGGTGCCGACGAAGGCGTTGGAAGGTGTTATGGTGTTGGCGGACGCGGGCCGAGCTGATGCCTAGCGGGGCGCATAAGGGGTATTTTTGGGTGGATGGGAAATCCAAGCACCTGGTTTTCTCGAGTTAAAACATAGGCTTAGTCTGGATAGATGGTGCCTTTATACGGAACATCGCTCGAAGCCGCCCGATTTACGGCTATATATTTCGATTTATCGCCCGCCCTAAATCAGCGGTAGCTGCTGCGGCACGGAGGATGACGTCACATGCGAATGCTTTTTTTGAGCCTGCTTCTGGCACTGGGGGTGGCCTCAGTGGGTCCGGCAACCGCAGGGCCATTTGAGGATGCGAAAGCGGCATATCAGGCCGGTGATTATGCCGAGGCGCTTCGCTGGTACCGCCTGGCCGCCGAGCAGGGCAATGTCCCTTCCCAGGTCTCCCTCGGGTTCTTCTACGAATTCGGCGAGGGGGTAGTGCAGGATTACGCTGAGGCGGCGCGCTGGTACCGCCTTGGCCGCCGAGCAGGGCGATTCTATGGCCCAATACATGCTCGGGCTCATGTACGCCATTGGCAAGGGGGTAGTGCAGGATTACGTGCTCGCGCATATGTGGCTCAACCTCGCGGCGGCACAGGGCGATCCCGACGCAGCTAGGTGGCGTGACGATGTGGCCAAGATGATGATGCCCGCTCAGATCGCAGAAGCGCAGAAGCTTGCCCGGGAATGGGCAGAGGCCCGCCCTTAACGCGAGGCGGCTGGTTCCGGCTTTTGCGCCGCCCCATTTTTCCCCAAAAATATTTTTGGGGCATGTGCGAATCCTTTTCCCTCCGCCACCATGTGACGAAAAGCCTTGTTTTATCAATGACTTGGAAAATACGAGAAAAATCTCTCCCACATTTCCTCCCACATTGCGTCCGCCGGACTGCGTTTTGTGAGTGTTTTGAGCTGCGTCGTGCGACGCGCGAGGTAGATTCGCACGATTAGCAGATTCGCAGGGCTCCACCTTGAAATCAGGAAATTGCGGTCCGGCCACCTTCCGAAACGTCCTTAAAAATATTGGAACAAAACATGAACATATATTTATCTATATGGCGGAAGCCAAAACCGCCCCGCCCTATGCAAGCGGATGACAAAAGGTGGAAATCATGGGGGAAATGATTCTTAAAAATGCAACATATTCAATGGCTTAATAGGCATCAATGGCGGACGCGCAGGAAGCCGACGGCGAGATGGGGCGTATTGATTTCGACCCGTTCATCAACGGGCAGGACTACGATGTCAGCAAGGTCGAGATCAGCGAGCCGAGCTATGCCGCCGGGAAGGCGCTCGTGCGCGTCAACATCGTCAATTTCGGTCAGCCCGACGAGTTCGGTGTCCTGCTGGTGAAGGAAGCCGACGGCTGGAAGGTCGACGACGTGTGGAACGATGGCGACGAGTTCAGCTACGACCTTCTCGACATCCTGCAGGCGCCCTTGCCTTGATTGTGGCGCCCATCCGCCTATCTTCGGCCCCGAGCCCCAGCTAGACGGGGGCAAACAGCAGGACCGGGCGGCACATGCGTCAACTCATCATTGCCCTACTTCTCGCAATTGGCCTCACCGGCGCTACGCGGGCTTATGACGACCCGAAGGCGTTGCTCGATGCGGTCTACGCGCCTTACACGGCGGGACAGACGCCGGGCGACCGCGAGCAGTATTTCTCCGCGCGGCTCAAGGGGCTCTATGCTGCCAACCTCGAGCGCCGAGCCGTCGACGGTGAGACCGGCAAAGATATCGATCCCAATGCGCCCAATCTCGTTGGCTTCGATCCGTTCATCGAGGGCGATCACGCGCTGCTGCTCGATCTCATGATCGGGGCGCCCGTGATACAGGGCGACCGGGCGCTGAGCACCGTCACCTTCCACAACTTCGATCATACCAGCCTCCTCGCCATCACCATGAAGCGGGAGCAGGATGGCTGGAAGGTGGATGACATTGCGTCGATGGGCAGCGACGAGAACTGGCTGCTCAGCTGGCTGCTGCAATACGATCCGTTCGGGGTAAACTAAGCCAGCGGCCCCGTTACTTCGGCGCGCGGTCGAGGTGGGGGCGAGGAGAGCACCCCCTCTCCGCAGTTTCGCTAGCGCGCAAGCGCCCAAGCTTCACTATCCTCCCCCACCAAGGGGGAGGAGGCGATGGGGGCGGGTCGTGCTTCCTAGCTAGATCGCGGCCGTCGCCTGGCGGAGCCAGTCCTTTACGCTGCCGCCCACCAGTGGCCCGATCTCGTGCCAGACGCGGGCGTGGTAGGCGTTGAGCCAGTTGCGCTCGGCGTCGGTCAGCAGCTGCAAGTCGATCAGCCGCGTCTCGATCGGGGCCAGCGTCAGCGTTTCGAACTCCATGAAGCCGTTGCCGACCGGGCTGTCGATCACATGGATCAGGTTCTCCGTGCGGATGCCGAAGGCACCGGCCTTGTAGAAGCCCGGCTCGTTGGAGATGATCATGCCTGGCTCGATCGGCACAGTGTAACGCGGTGAAATCCCGATCGGCCCTTCGTGGACCGACAGGAAGGCGCCGACGCCGTGGCCGGTGCCATGGTTGTAGGTGACGCCGTCGGCCCAGAGGAACTGGCGGGCCAGCACGTCAAGCTGTGCGCCGGTGGTGCCGCGCGGGAAGCGGACCATCGAGATGGCGATCATGCCCTTCAGCACCCGGGTGTAGCGATCGCGCTCTTCGGCCGTTGCAGATCCGGTGAACAGCGTGCGGGTGATGTCGGTGGTGCCCATCAGGTACTGGGCGCCCGAATCGACCAGCATCAGTTCGCCGGGGATGAGCTTGCGGTTGGTCCCCTCGTCGACGCGGTAGTGGACGATGGCGCCGTTCGGCCCGGAGCCGGAGATCGTTTCGAAGCTGATGTCGACGAGGTTGGGGTCCTCGCGGCGGAAGCTCTCGAGCGCTGCGACGATGCCGATCTCGTCGAGCCCGCCCTTCGGCGCTGCCTCGTCGAACCAGCTGAGGAACTTTGCCATGGCGGCGCCATCCAGCCGGTGCGCTTCGCGCATGCCGGCGAGTTCGGCCTCGTTCTTTCTCGCCTTGGGCAGCAGCACGGGGTCGCGGCGTTCGACCAGCACGGCTTCGCTGACGGAGCGGATGGCGTTGGCGATGGCCTCGGGCACGGTGGCCGGGTCGATCATCACGCGCTTGTCGGCGGCGCCGAGTCGCCGCAGCGCCGCCACCATGGTCGACACATCCGCCACCTCAGCGATGCCCTGCAGCCCGTCGGTGATCTCCGGGCTGATCTTGTTGGTGTTGAGGTAGATAGTCGGCAGGCCCTCGCGCGGAACCAGCGCGAAGCACAGCACCACCGGCACGTTCGGCACGTCGCGGCCGCGCATGTTGAAGAGCCAGTTGATCGATTCGGGCATGGTGAGCACCACCGCGTCTGCCTTCTCCTCGGCGAGCGTTGCGCGCAGTTCGGTGAGCTTGTCCTCCACCTTCCGGCCAGCGCGGTTGTGGCCAAGGAATTCGACCGGGGCGTTCGGCGGAAGAGGGCGATCGGCCCAGATCGCATCGACGAGGTTGTTGGTGGCGACCAGCGTTGCCTTGCCGTCGAGCTTCTTGCGCAGGTCGGCGATTTCGCCGGGGGAGTGCAGCCAGGCGTCGTAGCCGAGCTTGCCGCCGGCGGGAATGAAGTCCGCGACCTGAACCGGCAGGCCACCCTGCGCGGCCTCGATCACGGTCACATGCGCGTTGTCGGTCTGCGCCGGGGCCTGAAGGGTGTAGCGGCTGTCGACGAAGAGGGCGGCCCGCTCCGGCCCGACCACTGCGATGCCGGCAGAGCCGGTGAAACTGGTGATGTAGCCCAGCCGCGCCTCGCTCGCGGGCACCGATTCGCCGCGATGCGCATCGGTGCGCGGCACGAGGAAACCATCGAGCCCGGCCTCGGCGATCCGTGCTCGCAGCGCCGCAAGGCGGGGGGCGACGGTGGTCCTGTCGGTCTTGACGTCGAAGCTCTGGTAGATCGGCGGGGAGAAGCTCTGTTCGGCCATGAAATTCACTCGTTCGAAGGTGCCGGACCCTAGCAGATCGGCCGCGGCGGGCCACTCCTCCATTCATCCGGGGTTCACGGAACGCCCCGTATCAGGGCGGCTGTCGGGTGAAGCGATTCACCGTCCATTAAGCCGCCCTGCGCACTCGGCATGGCTGCCTTTCGGAACAAGGACTTATCGGCGGGGCCGCGGCGCACTATCTAAGCGTTGTGGCAGGAGCCACCAGACTGGAAGAGATTGAAATGCCCGAGACCAACAACGATTTCCGCAAGGCGCTGAGTGGCGTCGTCGAAGCGCGGGGCCGCGAGGCTACCCGCAGCGTCGGCCGCGCCCGCGAGCACCTGCTGCTGGGCAGCATCACCAAGCGCCCGAACTGAGCCTTGGGCGCATCGCGTCCGGCCAGTAGAACATGACGATCAGATCCCCGGTCCCGCAAGGGCCGGGGATCTTGCTTTGCTGGTAAATCGAAGCGGGCGGCTACATCCGCTCCAGCACCAGCGTCGCCCATTCCTTGCGGGTGATCTTCTGCTTGAGCACGATCCCCATGCGGGAATAGGCAGCGATGACGCGCGGCGCCTGGTGGATGAGAATGCCGGAGAGGATCACCACACAGCCGGGCTCGGCGATCTTGCGCATCGCTGGAGCCAGCGCCGTGAGCGGGCCGGCGAGGATGTTGGCGACGATCATGTCGTAGGGGGCCGAAGTGGCGATCTGCCGGTGGTCGAGGCCGGTCGCCTCGATGGCGATAATCTGCCGGCCGACGCCGTTGTCGCGGGCGTTTTCGACGGTTGTCGTCACGGCGATGGGGTCGATGTCGGTTGCCAGCACCGGCAGGTGGGTGCGCTTGGCGAGCGCGATGGCGAGGACGCCAGTGCCGGTGCCGACATCGAGCATCGAGCGGAAGCGGCGGCGCTTCAGCACCCGGTCGATGGCCTCGAGGCAGCCGGTGGTGGTTTCGTGGTGGCCGGTGCCGAAGGCCTGAGCGGCATCGATGCGGATTGGCGTGAGGCCGGAGGGCGGGGGTGATTCCTCGTGGCTGCCGTGTACGTAGAAGCCACCGGCAATGACCGGCTGCAGCCCTTCGAGCGATTTCGCCACCCAGTTCACATCCGGATCGATCGCCTCGACGGCGAAGCTGACCTCGCCGCCCAGCACTTCGCGGGCCAGTGCATCGAAGGCCTCGACGTTCGGCTCGGCATCGCAGGTGGCCTCGAATACCCACTCGCCGGTTTCCTCGTTCTCGTGGGCCGAAGCGGTGATGGCGAGGTCGTCGGCTGCCATCACGGCATCGACCAGCGCATAGGCCTGATCCTTGGTGAGCGGCACGGAAAGCTGCGAAAGCGTCATGGTGTCATCCTTTGACGCTCTTCATGCGCGGGCAGCTTAGGAAGTCAATGCCTGCGAGGCCGCAGCGTTAAGCAGGTGCCGCCGCGCTGGTGAGCTCCAGCATGGCCCAGACCGGGAGATGATCCGAGCCGTTGCGGGCCAGCGCCGAGTGATGGACGCCGGTCGCCTCGAGCCGGAAATCGCGGCTGGTGATGATGCGGTCGAGCTTCAGCATGGGCGCGCGGGAGTGGAAACTTGGGCCCGGCGCGATGACGTTGTGGTGGATGGCGAACCGGGCGAGACAGCCGCCATTTTCGCTCCACTGGTTGAGATCGCCCATGATGACAGTCGGCATCTGCCCCTCGAGCTTTTCGAGGTGCGCCACCACGGCCTGCGCCTGCCTGACCCGGTAGCCGCCCGTCAGGCCCAGGTGCATGCCGACTACGCGGATGGTCCCGTCCGGCAGCTCGACATCGGCCATTACCGCGCCGCGCGGCTCGAAGGCGGGGAGGTCGATGCGCTGGTGACCGTTCACCTTGGCCGTCTTCTTCACCAGCAGCACATTGCCGTGCCAGCCAAGACTCTCCTGCCGGATGCCGAAACGGACCGGCATGTAGCGGGTGTGGTCGACGATCAGTTCCGGGTCGATGGTCGCCACGCGTTCACCGAAGCGGCGGTCCACCTCCTGCAGCGCGATGACGTCGGCATCGAGCTCTTCGAGGATTTTCAGGATGCGATCGGGCGAGCGACGACGATCGGTGCCGAGCGACTTGCGGATGTTGTAGGATGCGACTTTGATCATTGTCTTCAGAGGATTGGCGAGAAGAGTTTGGCCGCCTGCTCGGTGAAACGCCGCAGGGCGCCGCGCCGTTGCACTTCGTCGAGGCTCACCTCGCGGCAGTCAACGAAATCGTGCAGCAGCATGGCCTCCACATCGGCGACGACCTTGGGATCGGGCATCCACACCGTCATCTCGAAGTTGATGGCGAAGCTGCGGTTGTCGAAGTTGACGCTGCCGACGCTGGCGATCCTGTCGTCCATCAGCAGCACCTTCTGATGCAGGAAGCCCCGGTGATAGCGATACACGCTGATGCCGTGCTGCACCATGGCGTCGGCATGGGCGTTGCTGGCGAGCCAGACCAGCAGGTGGTCGGGCTTTTCCGGCAGCATGATGCGCACATCCACCCCGCGCAGGTGCGCGGCATAGAACGCGGTGCGCATATCGGTGTCGGGCACGAAGTAGGGGCTCACCACCCACAGCCGCTGCCGCGATTGCGCGATGACATCGGAAAAGGCGATGGCGCATGCCTCGAAACGATCCGCCGGGCCCGTCGCCATCACAAGGGCAGGGGTGGTGCCGGGCTCGTCGATCGGCGAGGGGCGCTCGACCTGCAGCACTTCGCCGGTGGCCCACAGCCAATCTTCCTGGAAGATCAGCGAGAGCGACGAGACGGCGGGACCCTCGAGCTTCAGCTGGGTGTCGCGCCAGTGCCCGAACTTCTTGTCCTGCCCGAGATACTCGACGCCGACATTGAGCCCGCCGGTCCAGCCGATCCGGCCATCGACCACGACGTTCTTGCGATGGTTGCGCCAGTTGATGCGCATCGGTCCGAACACGCGAAGCCACCTGTGGCGATGGTTGAAGCCGAAGATCTTGATGCCTTCGGCGCGTAGCCGCTCGCGGAACTCCTCGCTCATGCTGCCGCTGCCGACATCGTCATAGAGCACGTAGACCGCAACGCCGGCCCGCGCCCGCTCCATCAGGACGGCAGCGAGGCGCTGGCCGAGCGAGTCGTGCCGGATGATGTAGAACTGCACGAACACGTAGTGCTGAGCGGCTGCAATGCCCTCGAAAATCGAGTCGAACGTGGCGTCGCCATCGACCAGCAGGTCCGCGCGGTTGCCAGCGGTGAACGGCATGCCGGCGGCCCGCAGTTGCACCGGCCACTGCTTGTCTGTCTCGCGGTCGATCACCGCGAGTTCCTCGGAGCGGATCAGCCGGCCGCCCCGCACTTCCATCCGCGTCTTGGCGTAGCTGTCGAAGTGCTTCCAGCCGAACACCATGTAGACGAAGGCCGTGGGGAACGGCAGGAAAGCGAGCGACACCAGCCAGGCGATGGAGCCCTGGCTCGTCCGGCTCGCCAGCACCTCGCGCACCGCGCACACTGCCGCCAGCAGGTAGTTGGCGAACAGGAACGTCGCGATCAGCGGGATGTTCTCGAGGATGGTGAGCAGTGTCTCGCGCATTGGGCCTGACGCTAGCCTAGTGGCGCAGCAATTCCCAGCCAGCCACCGGCGTTCCATCCGCCCATAGAAGTGTTGCGCTCGTCCTCGAACGCTAGGACACTAGCGATCTGCCCCCGCGCCCCCGCCGAAAGAGCCTCCCGTGTCGATGCCACTGCCTATGCCCAGTCAGAATGCCATGACGGGCATATCCTTCAAGCTGGCCTCGGTCTGCGTGTTTCTCGCCATGGCGACGCTGCTCAAGGCCTCCGAGGGCGTCCCGTCGGGGCAGTTGGTGTTCTTCCGGTCGTTCTTCGCCATCGTGCCGATCCTCGTCTACCTGATCTACCGGCGCGAGCTGATCGTCGGCTTCCAGACCAAGCACCCGCTCGGCCACTTGTGGCGCGGCGTGGTCGGCACTGGCGGCATGATGACCGGCTTTTTTGCGGTCACCCAGCTGCCGCTGCCCGAGACCATCGCCATTCAGTACGCGACGCCCCTGCTGATCGTGGTGCTGAGCGCGGTGTTCTACCACGAGCAGGTGCGGCTCTATCGCTGGAGCGCAGTGCTGGTCGGGCTCGTCGGCGTCATCATCATCATGTGGCCGCGGCTGACGGTGTTCTCGGGCGGCATGGAAAACATGAGCGGCGCGACGCTCGGCGCCATCGTGGCGCTGATCTCCTGCTTCTTCGCCGCCACGGCCATGGTGCTGGTCCGCCGCCTCGTCGAGACCGAGCGCAGCGCCACCATCGTGCTCTACTTCTCGATCACCTCGTCGATCTTCGGCCTCTGCACGCTGCCCTTCGGCTGGGTGATGCCGACGCCCGAGCAGTTCGCCATGCTGATCGGCGCCGGCATTTTTGGTGGCATCGCGCAGATCCTGCTCACCGAATCCTACCGGCATGCCGACATGAGCGTCGTCGCCCCGTTCGAATACGCCTCGCTGATCCTCTCGATCGCCGTCGGCTACTTCCTGTTCCGGGATATCCCGACGGTCGAGATGCTGATCGGCGGCGTCATCGTGGTCGGCTCAGGCCTGTTCATTATCTTCCGCGAGCACCGGCTGGGGCTGGAGCGGCGGAAGGCCAGCGAGGTCAGTCCGCCGACGTGAGGGCAGGGGATCACCCCTTCTGCACGAAGCTTTCGAGCACCTTTTTCGGGCCGGCCTTTTCGAACTCGATCGAGAGCTTGTTGCCCTCGATGGCGTTGATCGTGCCGTAGCCGAACTTCAGGTGGAAGACGCGCTCGCCGACGGCGTATTTCGAGCCGCGGCCGTCGTCGGTCGAGCGGGCGACGAGGTCGCCGTCGATGGTCATGGGGCCGGCGGATTTGCGCTGGCCGGATTGCTGCTGGGCCCGGGCCCGCTGCCAGCCGGGGGTCTCGTAGAGCGAATCGAAGGCGTCGGACTTGTCGAAGCGGCTCGATGAGCGACCGCCATAGCCGTAGCCGCCATAGGCCGAGCCGCTGTCCGTGACCTCGACCACATGCGCCGGCAACTCGTCGACGAAGCGCGAGGGGATGGCCGATTGCCACAGGCCGTTGATGCGGCGGTTCTGCGCAAGGTAGACGCGCAGGCGCTTGCGGGCGCGAGTGAGGCCGACATAGGCCAGCCGCCGCTCTTCCTCGAGCCCTGCGCGACCGCTTTCGTCGAGCGTGCGCTGGCTGGGGAACAGGCCTTCCTCCCAGCCGGGCAGGAATATCGTGTCGAATTCCAGGCCCTTGGCCGAGTGCAGCGTCATGATCGACACAGCGTCCTCGGCCTCGCCGGTATCGCGGTCCATCACGAGGGAGACGTGCTCGAGGAAGCCGCCGAGGGTGTCGAACTCCTCCATCGAGCGGACGAGCTCCTTGAGGTTTTCGAGGCGTCCGGCGGCATCGGCCGACTTGTCGTTCTGCCACATCTCGGTGTAGCCGGATTCGTCGAGGATCTGCCCGGCCAGTTCCGAATGGTGGATTGGCCGCTGCCCCGGTGCGGCGCGCTGTTCACCGTCTTCGGCCGCGAGCGGCTCGACGGGTGCACGACGAGCGCGCTCCGACCACTCATCCAGCTGATGAAGAAACTGCCGGAAGGTGCTGCGCTGCTTCGGCTTCAGTTCTTCGGTTTCGACCAGCGTCCGCGTTGCCTCAACCAGCGGCACGCCAAGCCGCCGGGCTGTTTCGTAGAGCACCTGCAGGGTCGAATCGCCCAGGCCCCGCTTCGGTGTGTTGATGATGCGCTCGAACGCCAGGTCGTCGCTAAAGTTGTTGACCAGCCGCAGGTAGGCGAGCGCGTCGCGGATTTCCTTGCGCTCGTAGAAACGCGGGCCGCCGATGACGCGGTAGTTCAGCCCCAGGGTAATGAACCGCTCTTCCAGCGACCGCATCTGATGGGAGGCGCGCACCAGGATGGCGATCGAGTTCAGCGCATCGCCCTGGCGCTGGAACTGTTCGATCTCCTCGCCGATCTGCCGGGCCTCTTCCTCGGAATCCCAGACCGAAGTGACCCCGAGCTTTTCGCCATCTTCGCCGACATCGGTATGCAGCGTCTTGCCCAGCCGGCCCTCGTTGTGGGCGATCAGGTGCGAGGCGGCGGCGAGGATGTTGGAGGTGGAGCGGTAGTTGCGCTCGAGCTTGATGATCTTTGCGCCCGGAAAATCCTTCTCGAAGCGCAGGATGTTGTCGACCTCGGCGCCGCGCCAGCCGTAGATCGACTGGTCGTCGTCGCCGACGACGCAGAGGTTCGCCTCGGGCGCCGGCTTGCCCTGCGCCAGGAGGCGCAGCCAGAGGTACTGGGCGACGTTGCTATCCTGATATTCGTCCACCAGCATGTACTTGAAGCGGCGGTGGTACTCGGCGAGCACATCGGGATGCTCGCGGAAGAGCTTGATGCAGAGCAGCAGCAGGTCGCCGAAATCGGCGGCGTTCAGCGCCAGCAGGCGGTTCTGGTAGTCCTCGTAGAGGTTCCGCGCCCGGCCGTTCGCGAAGTAGCTGAGTTCGGAGGCCGGCACGTCCTTGGGCAGCTTGCCCTGGTTCTTCCAGCCATCCATCATCCCGGCGAACTGCCGCGCCGGCCAGCGCTTCTCGTCGATATCCGCCGCCGTCAGCAGCTGCTTGATCAGCCGGATCTGGTCGTCGGTATCGAGGATGGTGAAGTCGGAGCGCAGGCCCACCAGCTCGGCGTTGCGGCGCAGCATGCGTGCGCCGATCGAGTGGAAGGTGCCGAGCCACGGCATGCCTTCGACGCCCTGGCCGACGAGGTGGCCGATGCGCTCCTTCATCTCGCGCGACGCCTTGTTGGTGAAGGTCACAGCGAGGATTTCGGATGGCCAGGCCCGCTTTTCGCGCAGGATATGGGCGATGCGCGTAGTCAGCACGCGCGTCTTGCCCGTGCCTGCGCCCGCCAGCACCAGCAGCGGCCCGTCGATCGACAGCACGGCGTCGCGCTGCTCGTCGTTGAGGCCCTTCAGGTAGTCCGGCGAGTCGCCACGACCCCGGCCGAGCTGGCTGGTGATCGAGCCCGCAGCCGGGCGCTCAAGGCCTTTTGCCTGGCGTTGCGGTAGTGCCATGGGGAATTGACGAATCCTGTTTCGTTCTCGTCGTGCAATATAGGTACTCGGGCCGCCGATGTATATGCGCCGGGCCGGTCCGCGCCGGGGGTGTCACAGAGCTGTCATCCCGGTGTCATGTGCCCGTAGTGCGCCGCCCATAGGTGGGACGCGGTTTCAAGCGTCCACATCAAGGGGGCATCATGCACTTCAAATCGATTCTTCTGGCCACCACCGCCAGCCTGCTCGCCGGTTCCGCGCTCGCCGCGCCGATGTTCAACCGCATCGCGTCGTTCCCGGTCGAGCTGAACGTTACCGAAGGCGAGAGCTCCGCCGAGATCATCGCCGCCTCAGATGACGGCATGACGCTCGTTTATTCCGACAGCCCCGGCGGCGGCATCGGCTTTGTCGACATCACCGACGCCAAGGCGCCGAAGGCTGCTGGCTACCTCAAGCTCGAGGGCGAGCCGACCTCCGTCACCATCATCGGCGACAAGGTGTTCGCCGCAGTCAACACCCGCAAGGATTTCGTCGACGTCTCGGGCCAACTGCTCGTCATCGATCTCAAGTCGCAGGCCATCGAGCAGACCATCGAACTGGGCGGCCAGCCCGACTCGATCGCCCACAACGATGCCGGCACGCTGCTCGCCATCGCCATCGAGAACGAGCGCAACGAAGACATCAACGACGGCGCCATCCCGCAGGCCCCGGCCGGCTACCTCGTGCTGATCAACGTCGCCGACGGCAAGGCCGACGAAGCGAGCCTCAAGAAGGTCGACGTCACCGGTCTCGCCGGCCTCACCGAGCCGACCGACCCGGAGCCCGAGTTCGTCGCCATCAACGGCCTCGACGAAGTCGCGGTGACGCTGCAGGAAAACAACGCCATCGTCATCATCGACGGCAAGACCGGCACCGTGATCAACAGCTTCTCGGCCGGCGCCATCACGCTGGAGGGTATCGACACCAAGCGGGACGGTGCCCTCAGCTTCACCGGCACGAAGGAAAACGTGCTGCGTGAGCCCGATGGCATCAAGTGGCTCGACGACAACCGCCTGTTCATCGCCAACGAAGGCGACTGGAACGGTGGCGCCCGTGGCTTCACCATCTTCGACAAGACCGGCACGGAGCTTTACGAAAACGGCGCCGGCATCGAGCTCGAAGCTGCCCGCATGGGCCACTATCCCGACGCCCGCAACAACAAGGGCGCCGAGCCCGAAGGCGCCGAGACCGGCACCTATGGCGAGGACAAGCTGTTCTTCGTCGCGCTGGAGCGTGCTTCGCTGATCGCGGTGCTCGAGGACACCGGCGCCGAGCCCGAACTGCTGCAGTCGCTGCCCTCCGGCATCTCGCCTGAAGGCATCGCCGCCATTCCGTCGCGCAACCTGCTCGTGACGGCCAACGAAGTCGACCTGCGTGAGGACGGCCTCGCCGGCTCGCACGTCATGATCTACGAGCGTGCCGAAGGCGAAGCGAACTATCCGCAGATCGTCTCCGAGAACGACGCTGACGGCCATCCGATCGGCTGGGCCGCGCTCTCGGGCGCCGTTGCCGACGCCGAAAAGCCGGGCACGCTCTACGCCGTGTCCGACAGCGTGCTCTCGGCCACCCCGGCCATCTACGAGATCGACGCCACCGCCAAGCCGGCGAAGATCGTCAAGAAGACCATCATCACGCGTGGCGGCGCTGCCGCGCAGAAGCTCGACCTCGAAGGCATCACGCTCGACGGCGAAGGCGGTTTCTGGCTTGCCTCGGAAGGCCGCACTGACCGCCTTACCCCGCACGCCCTGTTCCACGTCGATGCCGACGGCAAGATCCTCGAGGAAGTCGCGTTCCCCGAAGCCCTGCTGGCCAGCGAAATCCGCTTCGGCGCCGAAGGCGTCGCGCTGGTCGATGGCACCCTGTGGGTCGCCATCCAGCGCGAATGGAAGGACGATCCCGCGGGCCAGGTGAAGCTGCTGGGCTACAACCTTGCTGAAAAGACCTGGTCGGCCGTCCGTTACCAGCTGGAAGCGGCTGCCGACGGTGCCTGGAACGGCCTGTCGGAAATCACCCTCCACGGTGACTACGTCTACATCATCGAGCGCGACAACCAGATCTCGCTCAAGGCCGCGCTGAAGAGCATCTACCGCGTTCCCGTCGCCGAGCTGAAGGGCGCCGAAATCGGCACCGATCTGCCGGTCGTCACCAAGGAACTGGTCCGCGACCTGATCCCCGACCTCAAGGCCCAGAACGGCTACGTCGTCGACAAGGTCGAAAGCCTGGCGATCGCGGCCGACGGCACCGCCTACCTGATCACCGACAATGACGGCGTTGCCGACAGCTCGGGCGAAACCTTCTTCTGGTCGTTCAAGGTCGAATAAGACCTCGGCAGTCCATCATGAACAGGCCGCCTGCTCGCGCGGTCTCGGGGCCGGTCCATAGGACCGGTCTCACTCGTTTTGGTGCCATCCTGATGCGCTTCGAGCCGCTGCATGATGGCCAGTCGGGCCGCCGCTTTGCGCGCGGAAGGCCAAGACCCCTGTACCCCAAACGACACAGTCTTTGCCGGCAGCGCCTGCGCGACCCGTGACGGCGGGTGAACCATTGCCTACACTGCGTTGAGTTTCACGGAGATTCCCTCGCCCCGTGCTGAACCGCCTGTACATAGTTGTCGGCGTCCTCGCCATCCTGGCGCTCGGGGCGGCCTTCGTCGTGCCGTCATTCGTGGCGTGGGGGGACTATCGCGAGCGGCTGGCCGAGATCGCCAGCGAGGTGCTGGGTGCGCCCGTCCGTATCGAAGGCGATATCCAGTTCACGCTGCTGCCGAATCCGAAGCTGGCCTTCTCCGATGTGAGCGCCGGTCCGCCCGATGCGCCCAAGCTGAAGGTGCAGTCGGTCGAGGCCGAGTTCTCGCTGATCGATTTCATCCGCGATCGCTACACGCTGACGCGGCTCGAGTTGCGGCAGCCGGAACTCGAAATCCAGGTCGGCTCCGACGGTTCGGTGGATGCCGGGATCGTGCTGGCGCAGTCGGTCTCGACGTCAAACATCTCCGTCGCTAATGCCACGATCAGCGGCGGCAAAATACGGATCTCCGACAACCGCTCGGGGGACGCATACGTCTCGACCGATATCAGCGGCCAGCTCAAGCTGGAGGCGCTGCGCGGACCATTCTCCTTCAACGGTTCGGGCACGGTGGACGGGCAGGGCTATGGCCTGCGGCTCACCACGGGCGCGATCGAGGAGGACGGTGCCGCGACGCTGTCGGCCAGCCTGCGGCCGCTCGACGATGCGTATTCGCTGAGTGTCGAGGGGACGCTGCGGGCCGGGCTGATGCCCGGCTTCCTCGGAACGATGGCATATCGGCAGAAGCCGCCCCGGCCGGCGGACGGAGAGAACGGGGACGCGGGGCGGGGCGACCTGGTGATCACCTCGCGCGTGCAGGCCAGCCCATCAAAGGTGCTGCTGGGCGACTACACCGTCATCCCGGACGAGAACCGGGCGGCGACACGCCTGCTTGGGGCAG
>CAMDAL010000054.1 GCA_945888565.1 Devosia equisanguinis
TCGGCCAGAAGTTCGACACGACCGGCGTGCTCGCCATGAGCGAGCTGCGCGGCAATACGAACTTCATCGGCTTCCCCGGCTGGGCGACCATTCCAAGCGTCCGCGACCTGGCGACGGGACGCGTGGTGCACTTTTTCTTCGCCTGGGTGTTCGTGGCCGCGCTCGCGGTGTGGTTTGTCGCCTCGCTGCTGAACCGGCACCTGTGGCGCGACATCATCCTGAAGCCCCGCGACATCCGCGACCTCCCCAAAGACATCTGGGACCACATCACCTTCCGCTTCCACCACCGGCGCAGCTACACGCCGCTGCAGAAGGTGGCCTATTTCGGCGTCTTCGCGATCCTCTTCCCGCTCATCATCCTCACCGGGCTCACCATGTCGCCGGCAATGAACGCCGGCTGGCCCTGGCTGGTCGACATCTTTGGCGGGCGACAGACAGCGCGGACCATCCACTTCGTCGTCATGGTGCTGCTGGTGCTGTTCTTCGTGGTGCATGTCGCCATGGTGGTGCTCGCTGGGCCGATCAACGAACTGCGCTCGATGATCACCGGCTACTACCGCACCAGCCCGGGCACCGAACCCGACAACAAGGACAAGTCCAATGGCTGAGCTGATCTACAACCGCCGGAGGCTTCTCGGACTGGGCGCGGCAGGGGCGGGCTCGCTGCTGCTCGCCGGCTGCGACAGCTTCGATTTCCTCGGCCAGCGCAACCATCCGGTGCGCGATTTTCTCGAGCGGGCCAACGGGCTGACCTACGCGGCGCAGCGGGCGCTGGTGGGCGATCAGGCGCTGGCGCGGGAATTTTCCGAGAGCGAGATCCGGCAGGGTCAGCGGCCAAACGGCACCACCGATCCGCGGACAAACGTGGCGGAATACAGCCAGCTCGTCGAAACCAACTTCGCGAACTACCGCCTGCGGATTACCGGGCTGGTGGAGACGCCGAAGGAATACACCCTCACCGAACTGCAGAACATGCCGTCCCGCACGCAGATCACCCGGCACGACTGCGTCGAGGGCTGGAGCTGCATCGCCAAGTGGACCGGCGTGCCGCTCAGCCGGCTGCTCGACGAGGCGAAGGTGAGGCCGCAGGCGAAGTTCGTGCTCTACCACTGCTACGACCAGTATGGCGGCGGGCTGTCGGCGGCGGTGAACTACTACACCAGCTCCGACCTCATCGACGCCTTCCATCCGCAGACGATCTGCTCCTACGGTCTCAATGGCGCCGCCCTGCCGGTCGCCAACGGCGCGCCCGTGCGGGTGCGGATCGAGCGGGCGCTCGGCTACAAGCAGCCCAAATACGTCCACACCATCGAACTGGTCGACGGCTTCTCGACGATCGGCCGGGGGCAGGGCGGCTACTGGGAAGACAACGGCTACGACTGGTACGGCGGGATCTGACCCCGCCGCGCTGTGCGGCGATCTCGTGCAAGAGCGCTGACCACGCATGGCTCCCCTGCGGACAAAGCCTTGCGTTTGACAGGGTTATGGCCCATATGAGCGTCATTCGCCTCAAGCGGGCGATGGACTTCTCTCCTTACTGGCCAATGCGGTGAGCGGCGAAGTGCCCCGAGGGATCGATCCCCGGGTAAATCGCAACCGCGCGGCAATCCCTGTCGCCATTGCTTTGATGAACCGGCTCCGCCGCGATTTTTCGCGCGGGCCATCCAAGCGCTCCGATTGGCCCGGCGCGCCAAAAAGGACTGACCTTTGACCAATACCTTTACCGCACTCGGCCTGCCGGCGCCCATCGTGGCTGCCCTGACTGCCGCCGGGTTCGATACGCCGACGCCGATCCAGGCGAAGGCCATCCCGCCGCAGCTGCAGCGCCGTGACATCATGGGCATCGCCCAGACCGGCTCGGGCAAGACCGCGGCGTTCGGCTTGCCGATCCTCGCCGGTATCGCCGAGCTGACCGGCCGCGCCGCCCCGCTGACCACCCGTGCGCTGATCCTCGCTCCGACCCGCGAACTCGCGGTGCAGATCGACGAAGTGCTGCATAAGCTCGACGGCTCCAAGCGCCTCAGCACCGTGCTGGTGCTCGGCGGTACCTCGCGCCATGCGCAGGTGACCAAGATCGCCCGTGGCGTCGACGTGGTGATCGCCACGCCAGGTCGCCTCAAGGACCTGATCGACGACCGCAAGCTCAAGCTCGACCAGACCCGCTGGCTGGTGCTCGACGAGGCCGACCGCATGCTCGACATGGGCTTCATCGGCGCCGTCAAGCAGATCGCCGCCCAGATCGGTCCGCGCCGGCAGACGGCGATGTTCTCGGCCACCATGGCGCCCGAGATCGCCGAGCTGGCCAAGGGCCTCCTGAACGATCCGGTCCGGGTCGAAGCCAATCCGGCGGCGACGACCGTCGGCACCATCGAGCAGCGCGTGATCTTTTCCGGCTCGAAGGAAAAGCGCGCCGTGCTGAATACGCTGCTCGCCGACACGTCGCTCGAGCGCGTCATCATCTTCTCGCGGACCAAGCATGGTGCCGATCGCGTCGCCAAGAACCTCGCGGCTGACGGGCATCAGGCTGCGGCGATCCATGGCAACAAGAGCCAGAACGCTCGCCAGGCGGCGCTCAAGGGCTTTGCCTCCGGCCAGGTTCGCCTGCTGGTCGCCACCGACATCGCGGCCCGCGGCATCGACGTGCCCAACATCACGCACGTCATCAATTTTGAACTGCCGGACGATGCCGAGAACTACGTGCACCGCATCGGCCGCACCGCGCGCAATGGCGCTTCGGGCTTTGCCATCTCGCTGGTGGACGGGACCGAGACCGACAAGCTGCGTGACGTCGAAAAGCTGATCCGCAAGACGCTGCCGGTTTCCGGTGAGTTGAAGGGCGCCGGCGGCGAGGCTATTCCCGCAGCTGACGCGCGGCTCCGTCGCGCGCCGCCGAAGGCGCAGCCCGCGCGGCCGAACGGTCAGCGCAAGCAGGCCAATGCCGGCCGTCACTTCTCTGGCGCCAAGAAGGCCGCCATCATGGGTGAGCGTCGCGACCATGGTGGTCCGGGCGCAGGTGGCCAGGTTCAGCGGACGCGCAACCCCGAGGCCGGCGCCAGCGCCCGCCCGGCGCGCGTCGAAGGCGGCAACGCCCAGCAGGTGCGTGGTGGTGCCAGCACCGCGACCAACGTGTCGCGCAATGGCGGCGCGCCGCCGACGGCATCGGCATGGTGGGAAAAGCCGACCGGTACGGGTTCTCCGCCGGCCAAGGGCGACAAGCCCCGCTGGGACAAGAAGCAGAAGGATGCCGGCAAGGCCCGTCGCGAGCCGATGGCCGGCTGACCGACTGCTCAGGTGAATTTGAAAGGGGAGGCCTGTGCCTCCCCTTTTTCGTTCAGCGGATGCCCGGCACGAGGCTGACGCTTGTATAGGTCGCCGTCGATGCTCCACCCATGGCGCCGCCGTCGGGCGGCGGACCGCTCGGGCGCTCGCCCATCGGCGTACCCCCACCGACGCCTTCGAAACCGCTTGCGCCCACCGCACTGGGGTCCACACCGATGATCATGGCGACGAGGTAGCGCTCCTCGAGCTCCTTCACATAGGCGAAGGAGGCGCGGGTGGCCCGGGCGGCGATATTGTCGTTACCGTTCATCACACGACGGTCGTGGCCGTGGTCGGTATAGGGCGCCACGTTCTGGTAGATGAACTGGCTCAGCGCATCGGGAAAGAAGATCTGGCCGGTGAGCACGGTCGTCTCGTCGAGAAACACCTTGAAGTGGATGTGCGTGGTCCGGCCCGCGTACCAGCCCGGATAGATGGTCTCGAACGCCACGATGCCGGTGGCGTCCGCGAACTGGGTGCCGCGGAGAAAAGTCTGGCCGGTGGTATCGACGCCGCCGGTCTGGTTGGCGTAGCCCGAGTAGAGGCCGACGGCATTGCAGTGCCAGATATCGACACGCGCGCCTTCGATCGGCTTGCAGCTCTGGTCGACCACCTGCAGCCGGATGGTGGTGGCGACGCCGGTCTGCGTGCCCTCGGTGATGTCGGCGCGTTCCTGCGCCGGGTCGAAATAGTACGGCCCCTCGGTGACTTCCGGGGTGAGCACGCAGACGTCGGCGCCCGGCATCAGGGTGGTCTCGGCAGCGGCGGTGGCGGCCGCCTCCTGCGCGAAGGCGGACTGGCTCATCAGCGCGCCGCCTGCGGCGGTGACAGCGACAAGTTTCAGGGCATTGCGGCGGCTAAGACTGGGCTCGGTCACTTCGGTCTCCTGTAATGTTCAGCGATAGCCGATGTAGGGACGGGCGCGACGCCGGGCACCTTACAAGTTGGTCAGCCACATTACGAATTGGAAACTCCCGGACGGCGCGGCGGGAACGATTGGCGCCGGGAACCATTGAATCCCTGACAACCAAAGGAGGCCGCCCATGAGTGAACAGAAGCGCCCGAGCGTTCCGCAGCCGAGCGAAGTCCCTTCCGATGTTCCGGAGGCGGAGCAGCATAGACGCGTCTTGCCGGCAGGGCAGATTCCGGGGCTGCCGATATCGAGCGACCCACTGTTGCAGCCGCTGCCCCGGCCCGCCCCGCTGGAAGTACCACCGCTCGACTGACCCGACCTCGCACAAGCAAGGCGGCCTGTGGACACCTCCATGGGGCGCCTTGCTTCGTCATGGCCAAGCCATTGATCAGCCTGCACGTTTCAATAGCTTCCTGAACCGTAGATAAACGGACAATTCCGGGAACGTTCAAGCCGCGCGCCGCATTGTCGCCTCCAGATGAACACGAGGGGCCAGGCGCCCCCGACGCCAAGGGAAGCGAAAAATGGTCAAGGCTGCGCTGTTTGCACTGTTCGTGATGTCGATGGGGACGCTGGGTTTCGCCGCTTCCGGACTGCCGGTCGAAGGCGCCGTTGCCGCCGAGCTTCGCTGAGCTCAACCCTGTTCACCCGAAGCGCCGATCCACGATCGGCGGGGGCCTTCGCCGATGAACGTCTCCCTGAGGATTCTGCTGATCATCCTGTTCGCCGCGGCCTTGGCCGTGCTGACGTTCTCCGCCGCGACAATCGTCAGCCTGGGCTAGCTCAACTGAGCGGGATGCCCTTTTTTCCCTTGTCCGCCTGGTAGGTCGCCGAAAGGTCGTTGTAGACGGCGTTGAGGTTGTCGACGCGTTCGACCAGCCGTTCCTTGCTGGAGCGGTCCTGGCCGGCGATCATCTGCTGAATGTCGTGGGCGGCGAAGAACGCGTTCTTCGGGTTGTAGAGCGGCCGGTCCTCGGGGACGAAGCCGCGGTCCGGGTCGGGCACGGCGTAGACCTCGCGCAGGATGCGGATGTCGTGCGGGATGCCGAAGCTATCGCGCGTCTGCTCGTAGCTGAACAGATAGTAGAAATTGTCGAAGCCTGACCAGGTGATGCCGGACAGGCAGAGCGAGCAGGGCTCGTGCGTGGCGAGGAAAATGCAGTCCTTCGGGGCCGGACGCCCCTCGGCCGGCAGCTCGAAGAAGCGGCGGATGGCGTGCATCTCGCCATGCCAGATCGGGCTCTCGGTCTCGTTGTTGGTTTCGGCCACCACCACCGAGAGATCGGACTTTCTCAGGATCGCCGCGCCGAACAGCTTGTTGCCGCCGCCGACGCCGCCCTTGGTGCGGGCGACGATGTCGGTTTCGATGACGTCGAGCAGGCGAGAGATGAGGGAAGGGGTGTCCATGGGCGCTCCGGATTGCCCCGGGACGTTGGCGGACCCGCCGGCTCGGGTCAAGCGTCGCTAGTAGCGCGACTTCTCCAGCACCGCGAGTTCGGCGCCAGCGACATCCAGCAGCATCAGGTTGCTCCCGTCGATGCGCCAGAAGCGGGTGCGGGCAAGCACGTCGAAGAACGCGGTCTCCTGTGCCGACAGCGCGTCGTTGAGACAGGCCATGCGCGTGGCGGCGACGGCGGACAGGGCGAGCGTCTGCTCGCCGACCTGGGCCGGTGCGAACCATGAGTTGCAGCCGCCGTGGCCACCGGCGCGCATGTCCGAGCCTATCGACAGCGACGACACCGAGCCGCGCACCACGGGCGTTCCGCCGATGCTGGCGGCATTCCAGGTGGCACCGAGGATGGCGGGCGGCACCGGCGGGGCAACCGGCGCGTCGGCGAGGGGCGCGTCGGCGCCGCCCTGGAAGTTGACGACGATGAGGATGGGCTGGGCGGGCGCCAGCGGATCGATGGGGTAGGGCTCTTCGTTGCGGAACCAGACGGCGCCGTCCGCTCCGGCGATCTGCGCCACCAGCGCGTATTGGTGCGCCGGGTCGAGCGTGTTGGTATCGAGGTTGAGCGTGAAGGTGAGCGGCACCTTGCCGGGCGTGGCGATTGCGGCGGTGGCAGCGAGGCCGGGCTTTTCGGGTTGCGCCAGGTCGATCAGCGCCACGGTCAGGGTGCCGGCCTCGGGGAGCGCGATCCGCTCGAGGTAGGTGACCTCACCGGTGAGCGTCACGCGTTCGGCCAGCGCTGGCCCTGCGGCGAGCAGCAGAGCGGCGACTGCGACGACGAGAGTGAGGATACGCACTGATACAGCCCTCCATTCCCAACGCCTGCATGATGGCTCAGGAATGTGGACGAAATACAACGGTGCCGCAGTCTCAGTGCGGTCCGACGATGATCCAGGGCTGGTCGAAGAAGTATTCCTCGAGGTTGTTGCCGTCCCCGCCCCGGTCGATAATGAGAAAGTCGGTGACTTCACCAAGCGGCGTCAGCACGCCGTGCCAGGTGTTCATCGCCATGTTGATGCCCTGGCCGGGCGAACACATGAAGGCGCGCGGCGTGCCGGGGTTGCCGCCTTCGTCGGGGCAGACGATCGACAGGAACGGACGCGGCGCCAGCGGGTAGAAGGCCTGGCTGCCGAACGGATGCCGTTCCACCATCTTCAGCGTCAGGGGCAGCGTGTACGGCTGGCCGCGGGCGATGGAAATGAGGGGGCGGGCATGCACGCCTCCGAGCTCCACTCGTGCGAGGTCGTGGTAGCGTTCGGTCATGCCACCATTGATCGGGTAGTGCTGCGCACCCTCGATCTCGATCACCTGCCCGAACGGGGCGTAGGCCTCGCGGGTGAGCGGTTCGATGGAAATGGCGCGGCTCATGCTCAGAGCCCCAGCTTCATGTGGCGATTCACGTCCTTGTAGAGCAGGTAGCGGAAGCGGTTGGGGCCGGCGTAGCAGGCCTGCGGACAGAAGGCGCGCAGCCACATGAAGTCGCCTGCCTCGACCTCCACCCAGTCACGATTGAGCCGGTACACGGCCTTGCCTTCGAGCACGTAGAGGCCGTGCTCCATCACGTGCGTCTCCTCGAACGGGATGACGGCGCCCGGCTCGAGCGTCACGATGTTGACGTGCATGTCGTGCCGCAGGTCGGTGGGATCGACGAAGCGGGTGGTGCCCCAGGTCCTGTTGGTGTCGGGCATCCACACCACCGGCTCGTCCTGCTCGTTGGCAACGAAGGCGGCCGGGATGTCGATGCCGTCGACGACCTCGTAGCGCTTGCGCACCCAGTGGAAGCGGGTGGGGACCTCGCCCTTGTTGCTGAGCGTCCAGTTGCTGGCTGGCGGCAGGTACGCGTAGCCGCCGGGCCGGAGCGTGTGCGACTTGCCGTCGACGACGAGTGTCGCGAACCCCTCGACGACGAACAGGATGCCCTCCGCCTCGGGATTGCCTTCCGGCCGCTGGCTGCCGCCGCCCGGAAACACTTCCATGATGTACTGCGAGAAGGTCTCCGAGAAACCCGTCATCGGCCGGGCGATGACCCAGGCGCGCGTCTCGCTCCAGTGCGGCAGGTAGCTCGTCACGATGTCGCGCATCACCCCGTGCGGAATGACGGCGTAAGCCTCGGTAAAGATGGCGCGCCCGGTGTGGAGCGCGCTCTGTGGCGGCAACCCGGCAATCGGGCTGGCGTAGGTGGTGGGGGCCATGTGACTCGTGGAAGTGCTCGGTAGAGTTCAGTCACCCTATAGCGAAATCGCCGGCGTGCGACAGGGGGTGTGCCGCTCGAGAAGTAGCGGTTCTTGTCAGAAATCCTTTAGAATTGAAGCGCAGCATCGCGGGCATGAGCACACGTCCCGCCCCCGAGCACCAACCGCTGATCGACCCCCTGGCCTTCGAGGAAGCCGGCCGGCATTTCCGAGAGTGGCTCGACCGGCTGCTCGGCCGCTCCCGCTCCGAGAGCGACACGTCCATCGCCTGGGAGAGCGGCGAGCCCGATGACGACTCGCCGCCCACGGCACACTGACGTCGCCTACTTGCCGGCGTAAGCCGCCTGCAGGTCGGCGATTACCAGCTTGCGCATCTTGAACATCGCCTGCGGCGCCCGCGCGGCGCCCTCGGGGTTGGCGGAGTCCCAGAGGACGCTCATGACGTTATTGGGGACGATCTGCCAGCTCAGCCCGTACTTGTCCTTGAGCCAGCCGCACATCGATTCCTCCCCGCCATCGGCAGTGAGCGCGTTCCAGTAGTGGTCGATCTCGGCCTGGTCCTCGCAGTCGATGGTGAACGAGATCGACTCGTTGAACTTGAACCGCGGGCCGGGGCCGCCGTTCAGCGCCATGAACTCCTGGTCCCTGAGGCGGAAATGCATGGTCAACACGCTGCCGCCGGGGCCGGGTGTCTTCGAGTGGATCTCGGCGTCCTTGAAGGTGGCGACGTAGAAGTTCACCATCTCCTCGATACGGTCATCGATCCACAGGCAGGGCATGATCTTGGGCACTTGAGGTCTCCTCGTTGGGTTGAGCTTTCCCAACCCCCGAAGCGAAGAGCATCGGTGGCGGGTCGTCGCAGGCAAAGTCTCCAGTCGGTCAGTAGGCCGGCATGTCCGTCAGCAGCTCGTCGAGCCGCGTGAAGCCCATCTCCATGCCCCCGGCCATCGGAGTGGCGCGGGCGCCATCGCGGGCTTCCTTGCTGGCATAGAGGATGGTGAGCACCGACGTGGTGACGCCGTCCTCTTCGGTGATGGCATTGGTGTTGAGGGTCTGCCCGCCGGTCCAGTCCATGTCGTAGAGTTCGTTGGTCTTGATCCAGTCCGGGCGGGTGATTTCCAGCACCTCGCCGGACGATCCCATCTCGAAACCGTCCGGACCCCTGGTGACGAAGCGCCACTTGCCGCCGACCCGCGCATCGAACTCGCAGGTGACGAAGACCCAGTCGGCCGGGCCGAGCCAGCGGCGGATCAGCGCCGGGATGGTCCAGCAGTCGAACACGAGGTCTGCGGTCGCAGCGAAGGTGCGGGTAACCCGGATCTCACGATCGGAGGGCAGGGTGATGCTGAGCGGCGGCATGGCGGGCTCCTCAGTTCTTCTGGTCGGATTTCGGGGTGAAGCTCTGGAGTTCGGCCAGCAGGCCATCGAGCCGCTGGTAGCTCGTTTCCCAGAACTTCCGGTAGGTCTCGAGCCAGCCGACGGCATCGGCGAGTGGCAGCGCTTCGATATGCACCGGCCGCCGCTGCGCATCCCTGCCGCGCGACACCAGCCCTGCGGCCTCCAGCACCTTGAGGTGCTTCGAGATCGCCGGCTGGCTCATGTCGAACGGCTCGACGAGTTCGTTGACGGTGGCATCGCCCTGCGCGAGACGGGCCAGGATGGCCCGGCGCGTCGGGTCGGCTAGCGCCGCGAAGGTGAGATCGAGCTGCGAGGATGACGGCATTGCATAACTCAGTATTTCTATAACTGAATAGTTATGCACTGGGTGCGGGAAGTCAATGGGGCTTGGAGAGTTTTGCAGCAAGCACACCACAGCGCCTCCTCCCCCCTGGTGGGGAAGGATAGGGAAGCTCGGTCGCGAAGCGGCCTAGCGGACCTACGGAGAGGGGGTGCCGAGGTCGAGGGCTACCCCCTCTCCTCAGCTCTGCCACGGCGCTTCCGCGCCTGGAGCCGCTATCCTCCCCCACCAAGGGGGAGGATGCGATGGGGGGAGCTGCCGATGCTCCGTTTCAGCCCAGTATCGCCCGTATCCGCAATTCGGCGATCCGCTCGACCTGCTTGCAGGCCGTCGCGAACTCCGTCTCCCGATCATTGGCCACGCGCTGCTCCATCGCGGCCATGATCTGCGCCTTGGTGTTGTCGCGGACCGCGATGATGAACGGGAAGCCGTGCTGCTCCACATAGGCGCCGTTCAGCTCCCCGAACCTCGTGCGCTCGGCGTCGGTCAGCGCATCCAGCCCGGCGCTGTGCTGCTCGGCCTCCGAAGCCGCCGTCAGCCGCTTCGCCGCCGCGAGCTTTCCCGCAAGATCCGGGTGGGCATTCAGCACGCCGAGCTTTTCCTCATCGGAGGCGTCGCGGAAAACCTGGGTCATCAGCGCGTGCAGCCCGGTTGCCGTGTCGTGCACCGGCCCCATCTCGCGCTTGAAGGCGCGCTCCGCGATCCATTCGGAGTGCTCGAAGACGTTGCCGAACAGCTGGCTGAAATCGTCATAGGCGAGCTTCGACGGTTCGATTGCCGGCTTCACCCAGGGGTTGGTGGCAATCCAGTGCTCGGCGATGTCGATGCGCTTGGCCACCCACACCTTATCCTTCGACAGGATGTAGTCGACGAAGCGCTTCAGCCCCGCGAACCGCCCCGGCATGCCGACGAGGCGGCAGTGCAGCCCGACCGACATCATCTTGGGCGATCCGGCCTCGCCCTCGTCCCACAGCACGTCGAAGGTGTCCTTGAGCAGCTGGAAATACTCCTCGCCATTGGCGAAGCCCGACGCGGTGGTGAAGCGCATGTCGTTGGTGGCGAGCGAGTAGGGTATGATCAGCTGCGGCGCACCCATGTGCTCGCGGTAATAGGGCAGGTCGTCGTCGTAGGTGTCGGAGACGTAGGTGAAGCCGCCTTCCTCGGACGCGAGGTCGACGGTGTTGATCGACGTACGGCCGCAATACCAGCCGGTGGGGCGGGTGCCGACCACTTCGGTGTGCAACCTGATCGCTTCGTGCAGGTCCTGGCGCTCGTGCTCGATGTCGTGGTCGCGATAGTCGATCCACCTGAGACCATGACTGGCGATTTCCCAGCCGGCATCGAGCATGGCCCGGGTCTGCTCCGGTGCGCGCTGCAACGCCGTAGCGACGCCGTAGACGGTGACCGGTAGGTTTAGGCTGGTGAACAGCCGGTGCAGCCGCCAGAAGCCAGCGCGGGCGCCGTACTCGTACATCGACTCGACGTTCCAGTGCCGCTTGCCCTGCCACGGCACCGCGCCGATCACGTCGACCAGGAAAGCCTCCGAGGCGGCATCGCCGTGGAGCACGTTATTCTCGCCGCCCTCCTCGTAGTTGAGGACGAACTGCACTGCCACGTTGGCGCCGCCCGGCCATTGCGCATGGGGCGGATTGGGGCCGTAGCCCTGCATGTTGCGGGGGTAACGCATGGGTGCACTCCGGTATCAGCTATCAAAGTTTATGGCCGACCGGGCATGGCCGGGGCAAGGTGCGCAAAAGTGGACCAGTTGGTAAAAAACCGTCGGGAACCCTCTTTCGCCCGACACCGATTTGCTCAATAGTCGGGCATTCTTGAGGACGTGCCTGTCCCAGTGGCGCGACTCGACGGGGCGGGCAAAAGGACGAAAACTATGGCGGGTGCTGGACGCCTGACGACGCACGTGCTCGACACGACTCACGGCAAGCCGGCCGCGGGGATGCGGATCGATCTCCTTATGGTGCACGGCGACCATACCCACCACGTCTGGACCGGGCTGACCAATGCCGATGGTCGCGTCGACCAGCCGCTGCTCGAGGGCGACCAGTTCCACCCAGGTGCTTTCGAACTGACCTTCCATGTCGGGCAGTATTTCGAGCGCATGGGTGTCGACATGAGCCGGCAGTTCCTCGACACCGTGCCGGTGCGCTTCGTCATCAGCGAGAACTCGCACTACCACGTGCCGCTGCTCTGCTCGCCCTTCGGCTACTCGACCTACCGGGGGAGCTGAATGACCACATCGCGCAACGCGCTCCGTTTCATCCTCAACAACGAGGATATCGCGTTGACCGAGATTTCGGCGACGCGGACGCTGCTCGACTATCTCCGTCTCGACAAGCGGCTGAAGGGCTCGAAGGAAGGTTGCGCCGAGGGCGATTGCGGGGCCTGCACCGTGCTGGTCGGCCGCCTCAGCGGCGATGAGCTGGTCTACGAATCGATCAACGCCTGCATCGCCTTTGTCGGCTCGCTCGACGGCGCACATGTGGTGACGGTGGAGCATCTGAGCGCCGCCAACGGCCCGCTGCATCCGGTGCAGCAGGCGATGGTGGATTTCCACGGCAGCCAGTGCGGCTTCTGCACGCCGGGCATAGTCATGTCGCTCTACGGCTTGTGGATGCAGCAGCCGCAGCCCAACAGCTTCGCCATCGAAAAGGCGCTGCAGGGCAATCTCTGCCGCTGCACCGGCTACTCGCCGATTGTCCGGGCGGCCAAGGCGATCTCCTCCTACGGCGAGGCGGCGAACGATCCGCTGGTCGCCGAGCGCGAGAGCATCACGGCGCGGGTCAAGGCCCTGCGCGACGGAAGCCGCGTCGACATCGGCACCGGCAAGGACCGGCTGATCATCCCGGCCTCGGTGGACGATCTCGCGGCCGTCTATGCCGAGCATTCCACTGGCACGCTGGTGTCGGGCGCCACGGACGTTGGCCTCTGGGTCACCAAGTTCATGCGCGACATCGGCCCGATGATCTTCATCGGCGAGGTGCCGGGGCTGGACCGGATCGTCGAGGCGGCCGACAAGGTCACCTTCGGCGCCGGCGTCACCTATACCGCGGCCCGGCCGACCATCTCGGCGCGCTACCCGCAACTGCTTGAACTCTGGGACCGGATCGGCGGCGATCAGGTGCGCAATGCCGGCACCATCGGCGCCAACATCGCCAACGGCTCGCCGATCGGCGACACGCCGCCGCCCTTCATCGCGCTCGGCGCGACGGTGACGCTCAACAAGGGCGGGGCGCGGCGCATGGTGCCGCTCGAAAAATACTTCATCGCCTACGGCAAGCAGGACCGGCAGCCCGGCGAGTTCGTCGAGAGCGTGACGGTGCCGGTGCTGCCGGCCGACGAACTGCTGGCCTGCTACAAGATCAGCAAGCGCAAGGACGAGGATATTTCCGCCCTGTGCGGCGCGTTCCGGGTGAAGATCGTTTCGGGCGTGGTCGAGAGCGCCATCGTCGCCTTCGGCGGCATGGCGGCAACACCGAAGCGCGCCGCGGCCGTCGAGGCGGCGCTGGTCGGCAAGCCCTGGACCATTGCCACCATCGAAGCCGCCATCCCCGCCTTCGCCACCGACTACCAGCCGCTCACCGACATGCGCGCCAGCGCCGAGTACCGCCTCCTCGCCGCCCAGAACCTCCTCCGCCGCTTCTTCTTCGAGACGACGGGCGAAGGCGAACGCCTGAAGCGGGAGGTGGCATGATGTACCCCCACCCTAGCTGCGCTAGCTCATTACATTCGCAAGCTCCTCTACCCTCCCCACAAGGGGGAGGGAGGCCAGTGGCCACGGGCAACCAACGGCGTCTCCCTCCCCTCGATGGGGAGGGTAGCGCAGCTTGGCTGCGCAGCGGGCTAGCGGAGCTAGGGTGGGGTGAAACATTGGCCGGGGAGTTGGAATGAACAAGCTGACCCCCATCGTCACCGGCTCGCCGCTGCACGTTTCCACCCCGCACGATTCCGCCATCAAGCAGGTGGCGGGCCGGGCAGACTACATCGATGACCTGGCCGAGCCCGAAGGGCTGCTGCACGCCTATCTCGGGCTTTCCACCCGCGCCCATGCCGAGCTCGCCTCGGTCGATCTCGATGCGGTCCGCGCCGCTCCGGGTGTCGTCGGGGTGCTGACTCATGCCGATATTCCGGCCGAGAACGATGTCAGCTCCGTGCACAAGCACGACGAGCCGGTGTTTGCCGAAACCAAGGTGCACTACTGGGGCCAGCCCATCTTTGCCGTGATCGGCGAGACGCGCGAAGCCGCCCGCCGTGCTGCAAAGCTGGCGCGGATCGAGTATCGCGACCTCCCGCACGTCACCGATGTCGAGGCGGCAATGATCGCTGGCGGCAAGCTCGTGACCGAGCCGCTGAAGCTCGAGCGCGGCGATGTCGAGGCCGGGCTGGCGAAGTCCGAACGCCGGGCCAAGGGCAAGGTGGTGATCGGCGGGCAGGAGCATTTCTACCTCGAAAGCCAGATCGCGCTCGCCATCCCCGGCGAGGACGACGAACTCACCCTGCAGGTCTCATCCCAGCACCCGACCGAGATCCAGGTGATGGTGGCGCAGGTGCTCGGCATCCCGCACGCCTCGGTCACCGTGAACATGCGCCGCATGGGCGGCGGCTTCGGCGGCAAGGAAACGCAGGGCAACCTTTTCGCTGCCGTGGCAGCGGTTGCGGCCAGGAAGTTCAACAAGGCGGTGAAGATCCGTCCCGACCGCGACGACGATTTCCAGATCACCGGCAAACGCCACGATTTCGTCGTCGACTACGACGTCGGCTACAATGCCGACGGCAAAATCCAGGCGGTAACGGCCACCTACGCCGCCCGCGCTGGCTACTCCGCCGATCTCTCTGGCCCGGTTACCGACCGCGCGCTGTTCCACGCCGACAATGCCTACTGGTATCCGGCGGTGCGGGTGAACTCGCTGCCGCTTTACACCAACACGGTGTCGAACACCGCCTTCCGTGGCTTCGGCGGCCCGCAGGGCATCGTCGCGGCCGAGCGCTGGATCGCCCACATCGCCTACGACCTCGGCCTCGATCCACTCGAAGTGCGGAAGCGCAATTTCTACGGCACCGACACCGACAACATCACCCCCTACCACCAGACGGTGGAGGACAATGTCATCCACCGGGTGGTCGACGACCTCGAGAAGTCGTCGGACTATCAGGCCCGCCGCGCCGCCGTGCTCGCCTTCAACAAGACCAGCCGGGTGCTCAAGAAGGGCATCGCGCTCATCCCGGTGAAGTTCGGCATCTCCTTCACAGCCACCTGGCACAACCAGGCCGGCGCGCTGATCCATGTCTATCGCGACGGCTCGGTGCACTTGAGCCATGGCGGCACCGAGA
>CAMDAL010000055.1 GCA_945888565.1 Devosia equisanguinis
CAGCCCCATCATCACCCGCCGGGCCTGTCCCGGATACCTCTTGCGGATCGAGACCACGATGGCTCTGTAGGAGCAGGCTTCGGGCGGCAGCCAGATCGCCTCGATCTCGGGAAAGGTCAGCTTGATCAGCGGCGCAAAGAGTTCGGTCATCACCTCGGCCAATACCGATGGTTCGTCCGGGGGGCGTCCTGTAAAGGTCGACAGATAGATCGGCTCTGAGCGACTGGTGATGGCGCTCAGTTGCACTACCGGGAATGGCTCGACGGCGTTGTAATAGCCGGTGTGATCGCCATAGGGGCCCTCTGGCGCCAGCTCGGTCGCAGAGACCGTTCCCTCGAGGACGATTTCGGCATCCGCCGGTATCGGCAGGTCGACCGTCAGTGCTTGAGCGATGCGGGTCCGGCTGCCGCGCAGCACGCCCGCGAAGGCCAACTCGTTGATGCCATCCGGCACTGGCATGACGGCTGCCAGGATCGTCGCCGGATCGGCACCGATCGCGATTGCCACCGGCATGTCTTGGCCGAGGGCCTGCCAGAGGGCGTGATGCCGCGCTCCGCCCCGGCTCGGTAGCCAGCGCACCAGCATGCGGCTACGGTCGAGCACCTGCATGCGATAGACGCCGACATTGATGTCGGCAGGGTCGTGCGGCGAGCGCGTGATCACCAGCGGCCAGGTTACGAGGGGCGCCGGCTCACCCGGCCAGCACCACTGGATCGGCAGCCCGGCGAGGTCGATGTCGCCGGCCTTCCAGCGCCGTTGCTGAACGGGCGGCCGACCGACCCGGCGTACCCCCATGGCGAGAGCGGCCTTGGCGGTGGGCAGATGGCGGAAGGCCGCACGCAGGCTGTCGGGGGCATTGGGCTGGCGCAGGAACGCCAGCGTCTCGCCGACCCGGGAAATCCCATCGGGCTCAACGCCGAGGCCGAGTGCCACCCGCCGCGTGGTGCCAAACAGGTTGACCAGAACGGGCATGGCTGCCGGCTTGCCGTCGCGTCCGATGACGTTTTCGAACAACAGCGCTGGGCCAGCCTGACAGATGACGCGCCGATGAATCTCGGTCAACTCGTGCACGAGGCTGACGGGGCGCGAGATCCGATGTAGTTCACCAAGACGGTCGAGTTGTTCGATGAATGGCCTGAGACCCGTTGCCGTCATGTCCGCCAAGCCTGTTCAAGGTCGCGGGACTCATGCGCCGACCAAACGCGGGTGTCTTTGTGCCAGCTCAAACAGCAAAGAGGAGGGATGGCCTAAGGTTGAACGCATGCAAGGCGAGGAAGAGCAATATATGAACCTGCCCAGTGTCGTCCGTTTGCTGGCGCGGCCCATGCCGGTCGCCGCGATTCAACTCGTCGCCCAGGTGAGCCTCGACGGTGTGGTCGCGCGGCATCCGCAACTGTTCGACCGATTGAGTGAATACGAGAACAGGCGCTTCGCCATCATCGCCACTGACCTGGGGCTCTGTTTCATCATCGTGCCGCACTCGCGCCGTCTCAGCGTGCAGCGCGGCACGAGTGCACCGAAGGCGGACGTTCGCATCGCGGGCAGCCTGCTCACGCTGCTCTCGCTGGCTGAGGGCAGGCTCGACGGCGACGCCGAATTCTTTGCCCGCGGACTCAGCATCGAAGGGGACATGGAGGCGGCTTTGGCGCTGCGCAACGCCATGGAGGACTGCCGGCTCGACCTGCCCACGGACCTCGCATCCATGGCAGGCCCACTGCGCCGCCCGGTCGAACGGGGGCTGAGCCGTATCCGCTCCCACCTGCTGTCGCGCGGAGGGGCCCGATGGAACTGATCTGCCCGGCCGGTACACCCGCATCGTTCCGCGACGCCGTCGAAGCCGGCGCCGATGCCGTCTATTGCGGGTTCCGCGACGAGACGAATGCGCGCAACTTCCCCGGACTCAATTTCAACGTCCAGGAGCTGGTGGAAGTGGCGGCGCACGCGCGCTCCAATGGCGTTTCGACCCTGGTCGCCATCAACACCTATATGCGCGCTGGTGCGGAGGAGCTCTGGTATCGCGCGGTCGACAATGCCGCCGTGGCCGGCGCTGACGCCATCATCGTCGCCGATCTGGGCCTGCTCGCCTACGCCGCCGAACGGCACCCAGCGCTGCGCCGACACCTGTCGGTACAGGCGGCGGCGGCCAATGCAGAGCACATCAACTTCCTCGTCGATGCGTTCGGCATCAAGCGCGTCGTGCTGCCGCGCGTGCTGACCGTGGCCGAGGTTGGCGCGATCTGCCGCCAGGCCAGATGCGAGACAGAAGTGTTCGTGTTTGGAGGGCTCTGCGTAATGGAAGAAGGGCGCTGCTCGCTTTCGTCCTACGCGACCGGCAAGTCGCCGAACATGCACGGTGTCTGCTCCCCCGCGAGCCACGTCCGCTACCGCCAGGACGGCACCGAAATGGTCTCGGAGCTGGGCGAGTTCACCATCAACCGGTTTCCCAAGTCTGAGCCCGCCGGCTATCCCACACTGTGCAAAGGCCGCTTCGTCGCCGGCGATGCAGTCGGCTACATCTTTGAAGACCCGGTTAGCCTGGATGTTCTGGCACAACTTGGGGCACTGAGGGACGCCGGGGTGACCGCCCTCAAGATCGAGGGAAGACAGCGTGGCCGTGCCTACATTGCGCAGGTGGTGAGAGAGATCCGAAGGCGGCTTTCGGCGCTGGAAACTGGTGATCTGCCGCTGTCGGATCGAGACCCCCTGCTTCGACTCAGCGAGGGCCAGAAGACCACCGAAGGGTCTTACAACAAGCGCTGGAGGTAGTCGCCTTGTCAGAGCCCCGTCTCGGATTGACGCTCGGCCCGCTCCTCTATCTTTGGGACGACGCAGCATGGCGCGACTTCTATTTCCGGATCGCGGACGAAGCGGATGTCGATACCGTTGTGCTGGGGGAAACCGTCTGCTCCAAGCGAGACCATTTCCACAGCGACTCCCTCGACATTGTCGCAGAACGCCTGGTTTCTGCGGGCAAGCGCGTCCGCATGGCTTCGCTTGCCCTGGTGACGCTGGAACGCGAACTGAAGGCCATGCGACAGCTGGCAGAGCAGGATCGGTACGAACTCGAGGTCGGTGAGATCGCAGCGCACGGCGCCATGGGCGGGCGGCCGCACGCGATCGGCCCGATGGTCAACGTCTACAACGCCGCGACGGCGCGTGTGCTTGCCAAGGGCGGCGCCACCTCGGTTTGCCTGCCTCCCGAACTACCAGCAGCATCCATTCGCGCGGTGGTCGCCGGTGCGCCGGAACTTGCATTCGAAGTGTTTGCCTTCGGGCGGGTGCCACTCTCCATATCGGCCCGGTGTGCTCATGCCAGGCTCAAGGGCCTCACCAAGGACAATTGCCAGTTCGTCTGCGGCGACGACCCGGATGGCCTTCCCGTCGACACTTTGGACAACCAGCCGTTCCTTGCGCTGAACGGTGTGCAAACCATGTCCAGCACCAGCCAGTCGTTACTGGGCGACATCCCGGCCCTGCATGCGATTGGCGTAAGCTCGCTCAGGCTTTCACCGCAGGTCTGCGACATGGTCGGCGTTGCACGAACCTTCCGTGCGGTAGCCGATGGAACGGTCGCGCCAATGGCGGGGCTCGACCACCTGATGGCGTTCTACCCTGAGGCAGCCTTTTCAAATGGGTTCGTGCACGACCTCCCGGGGCACCAACTGGTGTAGCGGCCGGCCAGCCGCGGTGCGGTTGGACTTTGGGATCACGTCCGCAAGCCAGGACAGCGTTCGGAAGCCTCGCGGACCCGCTCGCGCAGGCCGCAGTCGGTCGCATTCCGAGAGTGGACGCGCGTAAGAACGCCTGCTTCCGCATGTCCACCGATGCAGCTCCTCAGGCAATGTGAATGCGGTCGGCCGCCCGTTTCATTGCCCGCCGGGCGACCCGAGGATGCGAGTTGCCCAAATTCCAGTCCGAAGCTATAAGGAGTAATAAGCAGTATCGTAAATATATCTTAAAACTCAGGATCGATGGAGGAGACAGGAATGCTCAGGAACCGGACACTGGCCGCGTTCGCAGCGGCGGCACTTATGCTGAGCTTCACGGCAGCGGCGGTGGCCGCCGACTTTGAGGTGCTGATGCTGAATAAGGGCACGGATGGGAAGACGATGGGGTTCTCGCCTCCGTTTCTGCATGTGCAACCGGGTGACACCGTGACCTTCATCCCGGTCGACAAGGGGCACAATGCCGAGACGATCCTCGACATGATCCCCGCGTCCGCCGCGACCTGGAAAGGCAAGACTAACGAGCAGTTCACCGTCACATTGACGAAACCCGACCTCTACGGATTCATGTGCATGCCACATTTCAGCATGGGAATGGTCGGGCTGATCCAGGTTGGAGACGACCGCACCAACCTGACCCAATTGATGAATGTAAGGCTCCCCGGAAGAGCTCAGGCAAGGATGATGGAGCTCTTTGCAAGAACCTCACCCTGAGCCCGGGCAAGGGCAGGAGTACGGGCGAGGGCCCCCTCAGTCTCCATCCCCCGGCAACGGCGAAAAGTAGCGCTGGCGCTTGTCGGGTACGCCGTCGAGGTCGGCGGCATCGGGCGGCGGAGCGCGCTTCACCGTAATGTTCGGCCAGGTCGCCGCGTATTCAGCGTTCAGGGCCAACCATGGGGCAAGCCTCGCCGCCGTGTCGGGGAAAATAGCCTCTGCCGGACACTCGGGCTCGCACACGCCGCAGTCGATGCACTCATCCGGATGGATGACCAGCATGTTCTCGCCCTCGTAGAAGCAGTCGACCGGGCAGACCACCACGCAATCCATGTACTTGCACTTGATGCAATTGTCGGTGACGACATATGTCATGTAGCTACGACTCCGAATGGTGGCACCCATGGATGTACCCAGACGAGTCCTATCAAAGCAAGACGACATATGCATCTTTAGGAGCGTGCGATGCGGCTCACCACCTACACCGATTACTCACTGCGCCTGTTGATGTACCTGGCGGTAAAACCCGACGGCCTCGCGACGATTCCCCAGGTCGCAAAGGCCTATGGCATATCGGCGAACCACCTGATGAAAGTGGTGCATCAACTCGGTCAGGCCGGATACGTAGATACCATCCGCGGGCGAAACGGCGGAATGCGGCTAGGGAAACCCGCCGCAGCCATCGGGGTGGGGGAGCTTGTTCGCTTCACCGAGCCCGATATGGAGATAGTGCCCTGCTTCCAGCCGGACTCTCAGGACTGTCCGCTGCGACGAGCATGCCGGCTGAAGGGTGCTTTGGACCGCGCACAGCTGGCATTCCTGTCCATCCTGGACGAGTATACCTTGGCCGATCTGGTTTCCACGCCAGGGCAGATGCGATCATTCCTCGGGCTCACCGAGACGGCCGGCACTCTGCTGTCAACGCGGCCCGCCTAGGAGCGACGCTTCCATCGCCGGTCTCTCGGGCAGGAGGCTCCATGCACATCGCAACAGAGCAGCAAGGAGATCCCGGGGGGTCGGCCGGGCCTGTGCCATTGGAGCGGTTCAGGCTCTCCAAGCCTTGCCTCGCGCAGCCGGCGCGTTCCTCGGTCTGGTTGCGAGCACCAAGGCATAGTCGAACAAGAACAGCGAGAAGGCCAGAATCCAAGCCGCGCTGGCAAGTGCGGGAACCTCAGATCGAAGCTCGGGCAGCACGGCTGCCAGGGGTCGGATTGCGCCGGCCAAGACTATGGCGGCAAAGCTGACATTGGTCCTCCGGGAGGCCTGAAACGCGAGTCCGGTGTAGCCGCGCGTAGATCTGGTTATCACCACGAAAGTCGCTGTGCCTATGCTGCCGACGGTCGCGACGTGCATTGCGGTATTCGCATCGAGCACGTCTACGGCGACCGCGGCCAAGGCAAACAGGCTGAGCACGACAAAGGCGTAGGCCAGATGAAGGGCCAGAACAGGATCGCTGCCGCACCACATACCAGCGCCGTCAGCCGGTTGTGGGGCTGGGCCGTCCACGCGAGCAGCGCCATCAGAGCGAACAGCAGCGCGACCCGATCCAGCCAACCATAGGGGGCCGGTAGCTTGGCGCCCCCCTGCTGCTGCAGCCACTTACCCGTGGAATAGGGCAGGATCCTGCCGCCCACAATCATGATCAGCATGAGGTTGGCACCGGTTGCGAGCCGCGATGGCCAGGCGACGTCCCCCCAACACAGCATGGCCAGGTGGAAGAAGGCATTGGCGGACGCGAGGTCCAGCAATCCCCCAAGCACCTTCAAGTACTTCCACTTCAGTCTGGCGACGATCTCACGTGCGCAGAAATTGTCAGAACCGGCAAAAAGGACGCGTCGACCAAAGTGGCGACGGCTTCTCCTAACGCGTTCGGCCACAACAATATGAGGGGCCCCGCGACCCAAAGCGAAAAGAGGCCAAGCAAGGGCCACCCCGATACCGGCCGCCGTCCGGTCCATTTCGGGATTGCGGTGAGCAGGAAACCCGCAAGAGCGGCAGAGGTGTAGCCAAAGAGCATCTCGTGCGCGTGCCATGTGCCGCCGCCGGTGACCCCGCCCAGGCCCAACCCGAGCGCGCCAACTCGACTACCCATAGCGCCATCGCCACTACCCCCAGACGGCCGCGCCCGGGAAGAATGGCCTGAACCCGTCGGAAAGCACGACCGACCCCTCCCCTGTCCCGGCCGGTGCAGAGCCCCGCCTAGCGCGTTTACCAGGGGGCATAGGTACCGCACCCCCCGTTTTCATCGGTTTGCGACATGCGTTTTGGCAGCGGACACGCGATTGGTTCCATGGCAGACCGGCAGATGCCTACGGCAGCCATCGGAGAGAAGGTCGAGGATCGCGGCACCTGCTGGCCCCCCTTTCGGGCGCGTTGGGTGGACAGATGTCGCGGTTACCAGCACTAACTCCGCATCACCGCGAAGCCTCCGCGTAGGGGTGCGGCACGTTCACCCGCCCGGCCGAAAGCTCGCCACTATCGAGTTCCGTGTCTCGATGCGTCCCGCCCCGATCAAATCGAGGCAATAGGGGATGGCAGGAAACACTGCAGCAAGACAGACCTCTATCGAGCGCGGCTTGCCGGGCAGGTTCACAATCAGCGTGCTGCGGCGTGTTCCGGCAGTCTGCCGCGACAAGATCGCGGTCGGAACGGTCTCGAAACTGATCCGCCGCATGACTTCGCCAAATCCCGGCAGTTCCTTGTCCAGCACCCCGGCCATAGCCTCCGGCGTCAGATCGCGCGGTGCAGGTCCAGTTCCTCCGGTCGTCAGCACCAGGTCAACGCGATCGCGGTCGCAAAGATCAATCAACGCGTCTTTGACCTGCTCCACCCCATCGGCGACAATACGACGCTTGGCTTGCCACGGGCTGGAGATCGCAAGTTTCAGCCAGGCTTCGATCGCTGGTCCGCTCAGGTCCTCATACTCGCCACGGCTGGCGCGGTCGGAAATGGTCAGAATCCCGATCGTGACCATGCTCACCCCCCTAGGACCGACATGTGACGGCCTATGCCATTGACCCCTGCCTGACCGATGCGGAAGCCGTGGCGCTCGGGTTTGCGCATCAGCGCGTCGCGGATCGCCAAATCCAGCTGTCTTGCCGGTTCGGTACCCGCAAGCGCTGGCCGGAGGTCAACCGACCCCTCGTGCCCCATGCAGGTGTAGAGCCGCCCGTTGCTTCCCACGCGCACGCGGTTGCAGGTCGCGCAGAAATTGCAGGACAGCGGTGTGATAAATCCAAGCAGGCCGCCGGTCTGCTTCACCTCGACATATTGCGCGGGACCGCCGGTCTTGCGCTCGAGTGCCGATAGGCTCCACTTGTCGGACAGCTGCTTTCGGAACTCGGTCAGAGAAAGATACTGGTCGGCCCTGGAAGTGCCGGTTTCGCCGAGTGGCATGGTCTCGATCAACGCCAGCGCCATGTCGTTACTATGCGCGTAGCGCAGCAGCCGCTCGAACTGCTCTTCGATGACGCCGCGGAGGGCGACCGAGTTGATGCGGATGGAAAGACCAGCGCGTCGTGCCGCCTCGATACCCTCGAGGACGTCCGATAGCTCTCCACCGCGGGTGATTTCCCGATACTGGTCAGGATCAAGCGTATCCAAAGACACATTGATCCGTCTCACACCGCAGTCGGCCAGCGTCTCGGCGAGCCGGGCCAGTTGCGAGCCGTTGGTGGAGACTGTGATCTCGTCGAGCCGTCCCGCGGCCAGGTGCCTCGCAAGACCTCGCAGCAGTTCCGGGAGGTCCTTGCGCACCAGCGGTTCACCGCCTGTCAGCCTGATCTTGCGCACGCCACCGGCAACGAACGCCTCGGCGATTCGATCCAGCTCTACCACTCCGAGCAAGCTCTTGCGCGGCGTAAAGATCATGTGTTGCGGCATGCAATAGGTGCAACGCAGATCGCAACGATCGGTGACGGACAGCCTCAGGTAGGTGACCGGGCGGCCAAAGCCATCAACAAAGGGGCGCGTATCAGTGGTCATGAGGTTCCCGCTGCTCAAGCGTGCCGGCCTGTGCGGGGCCAAAGTCGCACTTCAGATCGCGGAGCAACCCGTCCGAGAGCCCATAGATCCAACCATGCACCTCGACCATGCTTCCCCGGCTCCACGCTGAGCGCAGGATAGGCGTTCGCGCCAGGTTGTTAACCTGAGCTCGCACCGACAGTTCGCTGAGCCGATCGTTCCGATCGTCGACCGACCGCACTTCTGTGATCTGCGCGGCAGAGTCCTCGGCAATGTCCCGGACGGGTTGCAACCAGTGGTCCACGATTCCGTGTCGATGAGGTTCCATCGCGGCGCGAATGCCTCCGCAACCATAGTGCCCGCACACGATGATGTGCCGCACCTCGAGCAACTCTACTGCGAACTCCACCACTGACAGGAGATTGAGGTCGCTCCGGTGCACCAGGTTTGCGACGTTGCGATGAACGAACACCTCACCCGGCTTCAGGCCGGTGATGACGTTAGCGGGGACGCGGCTGGCGGAGCACCCGATCCACAGGTACTCGGGCCGCTGCAGCGCGGCGAGGCGGCTGAAGAACTCCGGGTCCTCCCGACGGCGTATCTCGCTCCAGTTGCGATTGTTATGAAGCAGGTCAGTGAGCACGTTGGACCACTCGTGAGGACGTGCCGGCGGAGCCGGTGATCATGATGGCAAAGCCGCGCGCGGCGAGCGTGCCCGGTGGTTGCGCATCACATTGCCCAGCCATTTGAGGTCCTCCCCGCTTAGCCTTCGACGCGCTACCGGAAGAACGACGACATTCTCGATCGAAATATGCTCTCGTTCGGCGGCAACGAAGGTCCGAATGACCCCCACCCCGTTCCGGACAGCCCAATGCCCCCCTTCGAGGCGTGTCAGCTCATCGGCCACCCGGTTGACGGTGGCGAAGCTGGTCCGCTGCCTTCTGATCACATCCTGAACCCCGTCTTCCGGGGTGGTGCGCTCGAGCAGCAAGGGAAACAATCCCTGTCTCTCGTCGGCTATGTGGGTGAGAAAGTCGCTGAAAAGGAAGGACCGGCACGTCTCGAGCGCCGCTGGGCCGACTTTCGTTCCCGATCCGACAACATCCAGTACATTGCACAGAACACGGCACCGGAAGTTGTCAGCGAAGATGAACGCGAGTGGATCTGAGAGGTGTTCGGACGGCACCTCTTCGCCCAACATTCGCATCAGCGAAGAGAGGTCGCGCGTCATCACCGGAACCCGCCGGACTGATGCGCACTTCCATCCATGGCGACGCCCTCAATGGTAGCGCGGCTGGAAAGAACGCCAATGAATTGCGCCACTGCGCGGCTCCAGCTGGTCGCTTGAAGATGAAGCGAGATACGGTCCTTGGCCACCTCGAACGGCAGCCGTCGCCCCAAGATTCGACGATGGAGTTCGATGATGTGAAATCCATACCTCGATCGTACCGGCTGGCTCGACAGTTCACCCTCGCGCATCTCAGCCAGCGCGCGTTCAAACTGCGGCACCGTACTGCCAGCAGTCAGTTGCCCCAGCGCTCCGCCATTCTCCCGCGATGTGCAGGCGGAGTGAACCCTGGCGAGTTCCCCGAACCGTGTCGGTTCAGCCACCAGCTGCCGGATGAGCTGCAGGGCGAACGTCTCCTGGTGGGCTACCTCGGCAGGGTCGGCCCCTGACGGAACGTGGATGAGGATATGACGGGCCTCCCAGATGTCCTTGCTGCGCAGGGTTTCGGGGTGGGCATCGTAATATCGCCGGCACTCGACGTCGGTGGCTACCGGCGTCACGATCCGGCTTTCGAGCAACGCCCGAACAAGGGCGTCCTCTTCGGTCTCGAGACGTCCCTTGCCATCCCGCGTCGGCGTGCAGGGAACCTCTTGTGCTCTGGCCTCGGCTAGAAGCAGCTCGCGAACCACCAGTGCTTCTGCGGCAACGCGGTACGCCTCGGCGGCAGAACCGGCGGGGTGCTGCTGCGCTTCTGCGCTGATGGCAGCATGGGGGATCTCGACACCGTTCACCGAGACAGTCGTTCGCTGACGGACCGGCGGGGGCGGCACTTTCACTCGAGCCGCCGGGACCGCGCTGCTGGCAGGACCTTCAGCGGGACGGCCAAACTCGATCAGGGGAGTTGTCATGGTCGGTGCCTCACTCGGCCGGGTTGCGCTTGGTGCGGACGACCTGATAGCCGGGGCGCCAGAGATAGCGAACCGGCGCACTCAGCATGTGGACGAGCCGCGAAAACGGGAACAGGACAAAGATCGTCAACCCAAGCGTGATGTGCAGCTTGAAGAGCAGGTTGGCATCAGCGACGTAGCTTGCCGCGGCAGGATTGAAGGTGAAGATGCCTTGCGCCCAGTTCATGAATTTGACCATCTCTTCGCCGTCCAGATGCTGCATCGACACAACAATGGTGCTGAGCCCCAGCGCGAGCTGCAGCCAGAGGATGAGGATGATCAGGTTGTCCGAAACGCTGGATGCCTTGCGCACGCGCGCATCGAAGAAGCGGCGATTCACCAGCAGCGTGGCGCCAACGATCCCCATCACGCCAGCAACCCCGCCCAGGCTGATGGCGATGAGCTGCTTGGCGCCATGGGTGACCCCAAGCATTTCCCAGAACCACAGCGGCGTCAGCAGGCCCACCAGATGTCCCGCAAAGATCAGCAGCACACCGACATGGAACAGCAACGAGCCCCACATCAGCTGACGGCGACGCAGCAACTGGCTCGACCCCGACCGCCAGCTGTAGGGTTCGCGATCATAGCGGATTACCGAACCAACCCCCAGAACCACGAGGGCAATGTAGGGATAAATGCCGAACAACAGCGTGTTGAGGAACTCGCCCATCTCAGAGGTCTCCTATGATTTCCGGACGAGGCGCCGGGCGTTTTGCAGCCCGCAATTGCGTGCGCAGCCGGTCGGGACCGCAGGCATCGTTGCCCGGCCCGCCACCGAAGGTCACCGCTTCCTCGTTCCAGACGGCGTCCAGCGCCTTCAAGTCGTTCGGATCGTGCTCTGGCAGTTGCAGCAGCTGTTCGACAGCCTGCGCATCCGCCGTCGTTCCCGCAATAGCCTCCAGCACGAGGATGGCATTGGCGTAGATACTGCCGCGCTTCTCTAGCCGCGCTCTCAGTGCCGAAAGGATGTGCAAGGTCTGCCCGAGCAGATTGTGCACCTCCTCGGACGACTGTGTAGACAGGTACTCAAGGAAAAGCGGCAGGAAGTCGGGCATCTCCTCGGCGCTTATATCAAGCCCCTGCAACTCATACATTTGCGCAAGGTCGACCATGGCCTGGCCGCGATCGCGGCTTTCCCCGTGAACATGCTCGAACAGATGCAGGGACAGCGTCCGGGTGCGGTCAAAGAGCATCACATAGCGTTCTTCGGCATCATACAGGTCCAGACCGGCGAGGTCGTTGACCAGCGCATCCAGCCATGCCTTCTCCCGTCCCCCTGTCATCAGATCGCTGCGAATGGCGTCGCGCAGCTCCGGGGCGGCCGCCAGCAGATCGGCGGTCGGATAGGAAAGCAGAAGGGAGACGATCTTCAGAGCATTGGGCATCACGTGCCTCCCTTCATGAGGTCTACCGGGGTGGTGACGCGGGCACGCTTGGCGCCGAAGAGGTCCGGCGCCGAAGTGCCACCCGAGCAACCATTGCCGAACGAGAAGCCGCAGGACCCGCGCTCATCATAGACATCCTCGCCAAGCTCTCGATGGCTTGTCGGAATGACGAAGCGGTCCTCGTAGTTGGCGATGGCCATCAGTTGGTACATGTCCTCGATCTGCTGATTGCTGAGGCCGACGCGCTGGCCCATCGCATCATCGATCACGCCATCTACGGTCTTGGCGCGCATGTAGCCGCGCATTGCCAGCATGCGTTCCAGCCCGAGGAGAACCGGCTCCTCCTTGCCCGCTGTGAGCAGGTTGGCCAGGTAGCGCACTGGAATTCGGAGCGAGCGGACGTCCGGCATGTTCTCGCTGTCGACGCCGATCTTGCCCGAGGCCGCAGCCGACTGCACAGGCGAGAGCGGCGGCACATACCAGACCATCGGCAGCGTGCGGTACTCGGGGTGGAGCGGGAACGCCACCTTCCAGTCCATCGCCATCTTGTAGACTGGGGAGTTTCGAGCGCCTTCGAGCCATGCTTCGGGGATGCCGTCCTTGCGCGCCTGTTCGATCACGTCCGGATCGTGGGGATCGAGGAAGACCGAGAGTTGCGCCTCGTAAAGATCCTTTTCGTCAGGCGTTGCCGCCGCTTCGGCGATGCGATCGGCATCATAGAGCAGCACGCCCAGGTAGCGGATACGGCCTACGCAGGTTTCCGAGCATACTGTCGGCTGACCCGCCTCGATCCGCGGATAGCAGAAGGTGCACTTCTCTGACTTTCCCGACGACCAGTTGTAGTAGATTTTCTTGTAGGGACACCCCGAGATGCACATGCGCCAGCCACGGCATTTTTCCTGGTCGATAAGGACGATTCCGTCCTCCTCGCGCTTGTAGATGGCACCCGACGGACAGGACGCAACGCAGGTCGGGTTGAGGCAGTGCTCGCACAGCCGCGGCAGGTACATCATGAAGGTGTTTTCGAACTGGCCGTAGATCTCGGCCTCGACACCCTCGAAGTTGACGTCCTTTGAGCGCTTGGAGAACTCGCCGCCGAGGATTTCTTCCCAGTTGGGACCCCACTCGATTTTTTCCATGCGCTCGCCTGAGATCTTCGAGCGCGGGCGAGCGGTCGGGAACGCCTCGAGTTCCCCGGCGTTCTGCAGGTGCCCATAGTCAAAATCGAACGGCTCGTAGTAGTCGTCGATCTCCGGCAGGTCAGGGTTGGCGAAGATCTTTGCCAGCACCCGCCATTTGGCACCGATCTTCGGCTCTACCTTACCGTTTGGCTTTCGGATCCAGCCGCCATTCCACTTCTTTTGGTTCTCCCATTCCTTGGGATAACCGATGCCGGGCTTGGTTTCGACATTGTTGAACCAAGCATATTCAACGCCTTCGCGATTGGTCCAAACGTTCTTGCAGGTCACCGAGCAGGTGTGACACCCGATGCATTTGTCGAGGTTGAGCACCATGCCGATTTGCGCGCGGATCTTCATTCTGCTGCCTCCACCTTCTCGGTGTAGGGCCCTTCGAGCCAATCCACCCTGTCGACCTTGCGGACGATGACGAACTCGTCGCGGTTGGACCCAACGGTACCGTAGTAGTTGAACCCGTAGGATTGCTGTGCGTAACCGCCGATCATGTGGGTCGGCTTGATGATGGCGCGCGTCACTGAATTATGAATGCCGCCGCGGTTGCCGGTCATCTCGGAGCCGGGTGTGTTCACGATCTTCTCCTGGGCGTGGTACATGAAGAGGGTCCCCTCCTTCATGCGCTGCGAAACGACGGCCCTCGCCACCAGTGCGCCGTTGGAATTGTAGGCTTCGACCCAGTCGTTATCGACGATGTCGGCCTTGGCCGCGTCGACCTCGGACAACCAGACAACCGGCCCACCCCGATTAAGGGGCAGCATCAAAAGATTATCGGAGTAGGTGGAGTGGATGCCCCACTTCTGGTGCGGCGTGATGAAGTTGAGTACCACCTGCCTGTTGCCGTTGGGTTTGCTGTCGATCACCGGCTTGATGGTCTTGGTGTCGATCGGCGGACGATAGAGGCAGAGCGCCTCCCCGAAGGCCCGCATCCACAGGTGATCCTGATAGAGCTGCTGACGCCCGGTCAGCGTGCGCCAGGGGATCAACTCGTGCACGTTGGTGTAGCCGGCATTGTAGCACACAGTCTCACTCTCGATGCCGGACCAGGTCGGCGACGAGATGATCTTGCGCGGCTGCGCGACGATGTCCCGGAAGCGGATCTTTTCGTCTTCCTTGGGCCGGGCCAGGTGGGCATGTTCGCGACCGGTGGCCTTGGACAAAGCTTCCCATGCCTTCACCGCCACCTCGCCATTGGTTTCCGGAGCAAGCATCAGCACCACTTCGCTGGCGTCGATGTCGGTATCGATGCGCGGCATGCCCTTGGTCGGACCGTCCTCGGTGACGGTGCCGTTGAGACGGCCCAGCGCCTCCACCTCGTGCGCGGTATTCCAGCCGATACCCTTGCCGCCATTGCCGAGTTTGGCGAGCAGTGGCCCCAGGGCAGTGAAATGCTTGTAGAGGTTGGGGTAGTCGCGCTTGACCACGGCCACGTTAGGCATGGTCTTGCCCGGGATCGGATCGATAGCCCCGGTCTTCCAGTCCGCGACGTCGAACGGCTGCGCCAGCTCGCCCGGCGTGTCGTGCAGGATGGGCACCAGAACAGTGTCCTCTTCGATGCCAAGCACCTCGGGCGCTATGGTCGAGAACGTTTTGGCCAGTCCCTTGAAGATGTCCCAGTCGCTGCGCGCCTCCCAAGCCGGATCGGCCGCGCTCGACAGCGGGTGGATGAAGGGATGCATATCGGAGGTATTGAGGTCGTTCTTTTCGTACCAGGTGGCGGTGGGCAGCACGATGTCGGAGTAGACGCAGGTGGTCGACATCCGGAAGTCGAGCGTCACGAGCAGA
>CAMDAL010000056.1 GCA_945888565.1 Devosia equisanguinis
CTCGATGCCTCGGGCACCCTGGGACCATCGCGCCTCGAGGCCAGCGCCTCGGTGGAAGCGGGGTTCCTGCGGGCGCTGGCGGGGCGGTTCAAGCTCGACTTCGACCTGCGCTCGGACGACCCCGTCGCCATGACCGCGCAACTCGGCCTTGGCGATGTCAGCCTGTTCCCGGAAACGGCTCCGATGCACCTCGCCGGCATTATCGAGGGAGATGTGGGCGCCAGCCTGACCGCCACTCTCCGCGCCGACGGTGGTGGTGACTCGGTCGGCTTTGCCGGCAACGTGGTGGTCACCGATCCCTCCCGCATCACCGGCAAGGGGACGCTCAAGGTGTCGCTCGCTGATCCCTCGGCGCTGACTGCTCAACTGGGGGTTGACGGATTGACGATGCCGCAGTTCGAGGGGAGCGCCACGCTCGATTTCGCCGGGACGCAGTCGATCGCCCTGACAGGTATCGAAGGTACGTCGGCTGGCGGTGCATTTTCCGGCCAGCTGGCGGTCAGCAAGCCTGCAGATATTGGTCAGGTCAGCGGAAAGCTGGAGATCGCCGCCATGGATCTCGCGGCGCTCGTACGCACTATCGCCGGTCCCGCGACGCTGATCTCAACGGGCGGGATCTGGCCCGACGGTCCGTTCTCGACCGGCTTTGCCTCCCGCAGCACCTCAGGCCGTGTCGCCATCACCCTGCCATCGCTCGCGGTTGCCGACCGTACCCTGACCGCCGTCAGCTTCGACCTCGACTGGGACGCCACTGCAACGCGCCTCAGCAACTTCTCCGGCACGCTCGGCGCCGGCTCCGTTGGCCTGGAACTGGCCGTATGCTGCGCCGGTCCGCTGACCGACAAGCGCATAAACGGCCGGATCACGCTGACGCAGGTGGCGATCGGCGACATTGCCCCTGCGGCGGTATCGAGCATTATGACGGGCACCATCAACGCCTCCGGCCAGTTCGATGCGACCGCGGACAGTGTCGCCGGGGTGTTCGATGCGCTCACCGGCGAGGGGAGCTACACCGTCGATCAACTGGTGATCGCGGGGATCGACCCCAAGGCGATTGCCGATATCGCGGCGCTCGACACCATCCTCGAACAGCAGCCTGACCAACTGACGGCGTTGGTGGACGAGCGCCTCGATGACGCAGCATTCGAAGCTGAGCAGGTGACGGGGGGCTTCACGATCGCCGGCGGGGTGCTGCGATCGCCCAACCTCACCATTTCCGGCGAGAGCGGCGGAATATTCGGCAGCGCGCAACTGCGGCTCGCCGACCTCGGGCTTTCGGGTACCTACAGCGTGACACCGGCGACGATCGACGCTGCCGCGCTGATCGATGCGAGCTCCGCCCGGGTCACGGCCAGCCTTGGGGGCACGCTGCTGGTCCCGACTGTCGGCTACGACGTCTCCAGCCTTGTCGATGCCATCATGGTCAAGGCCTACGAGGCGGAGGTGGCACGGCTCGAAAAGCTGCGCGAGGAAGACGAAGCGCGCAAGCGTGCCGACGAGCAGGAGATGGCCGAGCGGGAAGCGGCTGCAGTGAAGGCCGCGGAAGATGCCGCCCGGCTGCGGGCTGCAGACGAGGAAGCGACCCGCCGGGCGGCGGAAGAGGCGGCCGCTCGAGAGGCCGAAGAAGCGGAGGCGCGGCGGGCGCAGGAGGCAGCTGCTGCTGAGCGGCGCGCCCAGGAAGACGCGCTTCGCCGGGCGCTCGAAGAACAGAGCCGGCCGCTCGACCTGTTCGGGAACTGAGCCGGCTCAGGCCCGGTCGCGATACCACGCCAGCACCGCCAGCCTTACAGCGGACGACAGGTTCGGGGCGCTGCGGCCTTCGTCGATTTCCCGGATCAGTGCGGCGAGCGGCAAGCCCTTCGATGCCGCCATGGTCTCGAGGCCGGCCCAGAATTCGGCTTCGAGCGCGATAGAGGTGCGGTGGCCCGCAATGCTGAGCGAGCGCTTCTCCACGCTCCCGGCTACTTCTTGCGGAAGCTGTCGAGGCTGACGACCTTTTCGCCCTTTGGCTCGGCTGGTGCCGCAGCAGCGGCAGCCGGTCCCGGAACAGCGGCGCCCGAGGCAGGAGGCTCGGTTGCCTCGGCCTCGTCTTCGGGGGCACGCTCGACATCGAACTGCAGGCCGAACTGCACGGAGGGATCGAAGAACCCCTTGACCGCGGAGTAGGGGATGCTCAGCAGCTCTGCCCGGCCGTCGAAGCTCAACTCTACCTCGAAGCCGGTCTCGTTCACCCGAAGGTTGGCGAACTGGTTCTGCAGCACGATGGTCATTTCCTTGTCGTACTGCTCGACGAGTCGCTGGCTCACCCGCACACCGGGTGCCTTGGTGACGAAGGAAATGAAGAAGTGGTGCTCGCCCGGCAGACCCGTCCGCGCCACCTCCGTCAGCACCTTGCGGACTACGCCGCGCAGGGCTTCCTGGGCAAGAATATCGTAGCGGATGAGGTCTTCGGCCATGGTCGTCCTGATGCGTTTTCCGGTGAATCCCCGGTTTTGCGCATATCACCGTTCCCGATGTCACAATTCAAGGACAAAGGCTCGCCCGCATGCAAGCTTGCGGGGTGCAACGGTGGGAAGGGAAGGAAAGTGCAGGCTTCTGTTGCCAGGTGCCTGCGAACCCCGCCTGTCGAGCTGCTAGACCCGGAGGACTTTAATTCCCAGTGCTAGCGCTGCATTACGCAGCGACGGCAACCGGAGCATAGTTGTCATTGGCAACTATTAGGATGGCCCGATATCGGTGGTACCATGCCGAGCAAAAGTCTAACCTTTACGCCCTTGTCGATCCTGTTTCGTCCCCATGCAAACCCGCCAATGCGGGAGGTTTTGGTGGAGACGCCGGGCACTGCCCCCGGGTCCAATAGGTTTATTACGCTAGCCGTTTATCGCCATAGCCGTTGCCGGCAGGACCTATATAGGCACGCACGCCGGCCGATGCAATCGGCACACGACCACCTCAGGCGGACTTCGCCTGTCGAGCTGTGGACGATTGGAACCGGTTCAGGTCGAATCGGCTAGAAGGTTGGGATGCGCCAGTATCACGACCTGCTTCACGACGTTCTCGACAACGGTACCGATCGATCGGATCGCACCGGTACCGGAACGCGTTCGGTGTTCGGCCGACAGGCGCGTTGGGACCTTTCGGAGGGGTTTCCGCTCGTCACCACCAAGAAGCTGCACATCAAGTCGATCATCTACGAACTGCTGTGGTTCCTGCGGGGCGAGACGAACGTGCGCTGGCTGCAGGAGCGCGGCGTGCGTATCTGGAACGAGTGGGCCGACGAGAATGGCGATCTGGGGCCGGTCTATGGCTCGCAGTGGCGGAGCTGGCCGGACGGCCGGGGCGGGACCATCGACCAGATCGCCAACGTGGTGCAGTCGATCAGGACGAAGCCGGATTCGCGTCGGCACATCGTCACCGCGTGGAACCCGGCCGAGGTGGACGACATGGCGTTGCCGCCCTGCCACTGCCTGTTCCAGTTCTACGTCGCAGACGGTAAGCTGAGTTGCCAGCTCTACCAGCGCTCGGCCGACCTGTTCCTCGGCGTGCCGTTCAACATCGCATCCTACGCGCTGCTTACCCACATGATGGCGCAGGTGACCGGGCTGCAGCCGGGAGAGTTCGTGCACTCGTTCGGTGACCTGCACATCTATCACAACCACTTCGAGCAGGCCCGCCTGCAGCTGACCCGCACGCCCAAACCGTTACCGCGCCTCACCATCGACCCGGACAAGCGCGACATCTTCGATTTCGACTTCGATGACTTCATGATCACCGGGTATGATCCCGATCCGACCATCAAAGCGGAGATTGCCGTATGAAAACGCTGCCGATCACGCTTTTTGCCCTGTTCGCCCTCGGCACCTCGGCCAGCGCCAACGACACCATGTCCCAGCTGGGCACGGGTGGCCTGGTGTTCCTGACGTCGGAAAACATCTCGATGGACTCCGAGGACCTGACGGTCGGTCCGGAGCAGGTGCGGGTGGTCTACGAGTTCACCAACAATGGTACCGATGACGAGCGCACGCTGGTGGCGTTTCCGCTGCCCGATATCGCCGGCAGCGGCGACTTCATGGTCTCCATGCCGTCCGAGGATCCCGACAACATCTTCGGCTTCTCGACCAGCTTCAACGGCGAGCCGGTGGACGTCGAGCTGCACCAGTATGCCTTCTCGTACGGCGTCGACTACACGGAGGTGCTGTCGGAACTCGGCGTGCCGCTGATCCCGTTCGGCGATGCCACGTCGAAGGCGCTGGACGTGCTGGCGCCGGCTGACCAGCAGCGGCTGCTGCACCTGGGCATGGTCATTCCGATGGAATACGACATGGGCGACGGGATGACGACCTACTACACCCCCGTCTGGACGCTGAAATCGACCTATACGTGGGAAGCCGAGTTCAAGGCCGGCGAGACGGCGGAAGTGATCCACACCTATCGCCCGAGCGTGGGCGGCACGGTGGCGGTCACGTTCCTGGCGCCGCCCTATGAGGACGAGGATCGCGGGGCGGACTATCGCAAGAAGTTCTGCACCGACGACAGCTTCGTCAACGCCGTGCGCAAGACGCTGCCGAACCCCGACGAGCCCTATGGCGCTCCCTATACGGAGAGCTGGATCAGCTACATCTGGTCGACCGGCAACAACTGGAGCGGGCCGATCAAGAAGTTCCACCTCACCATCGACAAGGGGCTTCCGGGCAACCTCGTCTCGTTCTGCTGGGACGGCAAGGTGACGAAGACCTCGCCCACAACCTTCGAGATGGAGGCCGAGGACTGGTATCCGCCGTGGAACCGGGAGCTCGAAATCCTGATCCTCAACAGGCAGAACCCCGAGCCGAATGTCGGTTGACCGATGACCACCACGATCCGCAGCGCGGGGCCTGCTGACGCCGGGCTGATCGTCGGCTTCATCGCGGCGCTGGCCGAGTACGAGAAGCTGAGCCACGAGGCGAAAGCCACGGAGGCGGACATCGTCCGCGACCTGTTCGGTGCCGAGCCGAAGGTGTTCTGCGAGATCGCCGAGCATGAGGGCAGGCCGGTTGGCTTTGCGCTGTGGTTCTACACGTACTCCACTTTCCAGGGCCGGCACGGGATCTGGCTCGAGGATCTGTTCGTCGATCCGGCGGCGCGGGGGCTGGGCATCGGCAAGGCACTGCTGGTCGAACTGGCCCGGCGCTGCGTCCGCGAAGGGCTGGGGCGGTTCGAGTGGTGGGTGCTCGACTGGAACGAGCCGTCGATCGACTTCTACAAGTCGCAGGGCGGCGTCATGCAGGACGAGTGGACGAAGGTTCGCGTCGAGGGTGAAGCGCTGGCGAAGCTCGGTGCCACGTGAGCGTTCCCGTTGCGATGATCGCCGCCATCGGTGAGAACTTCGTGATCGGCGCCGATGGCCAGATTCCGTGGCGCCTGCCGACGGATTTTGCCCATTTCAAGCGCATGACGCTCGGCAAGCCGCTGATCATGGGGCGCAAGACCTACGAGTCGATTGGCCGGCCGCTCCCCGGTCGCATCAGCATCGTGGTCAGCCGGCAGCAGTATTTCGCGCCCGAGGGGGTCACTGTCTGTCACAGCCTTGCGGACGCGCTCGATCGTGCCCAGGCGATTGCCGCGGCGGATGGGGCGACGGAGGTGATGATTGGCGGCGGCGGTGAGATCTACCGGGAGGCAATGCCGCATTCCGAGCGTCTCCACATCACCCACGTTGCGGCGATGCCGGAGGGCGACGCGCGGTTTCCGCCGATCGATCCGGACGCCTGGGAGGTTCTCGTTCGCCACGACATCGTGAGAGGTGAAAAGGACAATGCCGACTTCACCGTGTTAACCTACGCACGCCGCGACGGAAGCGCACGTTGATCGCGCACCGCCGCATCCCTATATAGTCGGCCAATGAACAAGATAGGAAAGGTGCTAGATGCCTTGGGACAATAATACGGGTGGGGGCGGCCGCAACAACAATGGCGGTCCGTGGGGGCAGGTTCCGGGCGGTGGCGGTGGCGGCGGAGGTGGCGGCAACAATCGCCGGCCTGGCGGGTCGCCGAACCTCGAAGACATCCTGGCGCGCGGCCGCGATCAGTTCCAGGGCGGATTGCCCGGTGGCCGGTGGGCCATCGGCGGCGCCGCCCTCGCGCTTGTGGCGTTCTGGGCAATGAATGCCTTCTACACCATCGATGCGCAGGAGCTTGGGGTCGAACTGCAGTTCGGCAAGCCCAAGGAAGAGTTGAGCCAGCCGGGCCTGCACTTCCACCTCTGGCCGATCGAGAGCGTCGAACGCGTTGCCATCACCGAAAACCAGACCATTATCGGTGCCTCGACCGCGAACGGCCGCACCGCATCAGGCGCCGTCGACAACGGGTTGATGCTGTCCGGTGACCAGAACATCGTGGATGTCCGCTTTTCGGTGCTGTGGTCCGTATCGGATCCGGTGCAGTTCCTGTTCAACGTCCGCGAGCCTGACGACATCGTGCGCCAGAGTGCCGAGAGCGCCATGCGCGAGGTGGTCGGCAGACGTCCGGTGCAGGACATCTTCCGCGACGACAAGGCCGGCATCCAGAATGAGGTGCAGGAAATCACCCAGGGCATCCTCGACAGCTATGGCGTGGGTGTTCGGCTGAACCAGATCACCATCGACAACGCGGCTCCGGCGGCCGAAGTCGCCGACGCGTTCAACGAAGTGCAGCGCGCCGAGCAGGACGCCGACAAGCTGCAGGAAGACGCCCGTTCCTACGCCAATACCCAGCTGGGTGAGGCGCGTGGGCAGGCCGCACAGTTGCGCGAAGCTGCTGCCGCCTACAAGGACCAGGTCGTGCTTCAGGCACAGGGTGAGGCCGCACGTTTCACTTCGGTCTACAACGAATACGTGCAGAACCCGGATGTCACCCGCAAGCGTCTCTACCTCGAGACGATGGAGCAGGTGCTGGGCAATTCCCGCAAGGTGATCATGGAGACGGGTGCCACGGGGACGGGTGTCATCCCGTATCTGCCGCTGCCCGAAATCCAGTCTAGATCCAACCCGGCAGCCGCTGGCGTGGGGAGCAACTAAGCCATGAACCGTCTCATCATTGCCGGCGTTGTTCTCGTCGGCCTTATCTATGTGTTCTTCTCCTCGCTCTACGTCGTCAACGAGCGCGAGCAGGCCATCGTGCTGCGCTTCGGCAGCATCCAGGAAGTGAAGACCGAGCCCGGCATCTACTTCAAGGTGCCGACAGACGTCGTCGACACGGTGCAGATCGTCGAACGCCGGCTGCTGCGCTATGACCTGTCGAACATGACGGTGCAGGTTCAGGGCGGCGCGTTCTACGAAGTGGACGCCTTCCTGACGTACCGCATCACCAATGCCCGCCTGTTCCGTGAGCGCGCACTTGGTCAGTTGCGGGTCGCCGAGGATCGTATCGGCACCCGCTTCACTGCTGCCCTGCGTGAAGTCTACGGCCGCCGCAACTTCAGTGCTGCGCTCTCCGAGCAGCGTCAGCAGATGATGGTGGAAGCCCGCGACCTGATTCGTCCGGACGTGGCGGAGCTTGGTATCGACGTCGTCGACGTCCGCATCCTGCGTACCGACCTTTCGAGCCAGGTGTCGGAGCGGACCTACGAGCGCATGCGTGCCGAACGTCTTGCCGAAGCGGCGCTGCTGCGCGCTCGCGGTGGTGAAGCCGCGGCAACCATCCGTGCCGTGGCCGACCGCCAGGCCGTCGGTATCCGGGCCGAGGCCCAGCGCGATGCCGATATCCTGCGAGGCGAGGGCGATGCCGAGCGCAACAGCACCTTCGCTGCCGCCTACAACGCTGACCAGGAGTTCTTCCAGTTCTATCGCTCGATGGAATCGTATCGGAAGGCGCTGGCCAACGACGGCACCACCATGGTGCTGGCGCCCGACACCTCGTTCTTCCAGTACTTCAACGACGAGGGTGAAGGGACGCCGGGTGAGCCCCTTCCGGCTCCGGTGACGCCGTCAATTCCCGCGCCGACGGACATCCCGGCCAACGAGTTGCCGAACCTGTTGCCGGACGCTGCAGCCGACCCCAGTCAGGCGATAGAGGTGCCATCCAGCACTGACGCGCCTGCTGAGCCGGTGACCCAGGAGCCGGCAACGGACGTGCCCGTGACGGATACGCCGGTTGACGCAACGGCTCCGGCCGAGCCGGTCCCCGCCACGCCGTGACGGACTTCCTGGCGGCGCTAGCGCTCGCCCTGGTCATAGAAGGGCTGCTCTATGCAGCCTTTCCCGAGCAGATGAAAACGATGCTGGCCTCGATACTATCGAGGCCAGCATCAACGATTCGTGCGGTAGCACTGGCTTGCGCCGCCTTTGGACTTCTCCTCTTGTGGTTCGTCCGCGGCTGAGCCAGCCTAGCGGTCGATTGGTGTTGAGGAGTTGCCGAGATGGGTCTGCTGCGCGGCGGTTTTTCGGTTCTGGCGGTGGCTGTCAGCCTGCTGATGGGCGGTCTCGTCGCCGCACCTGCCTCTGCCAACGGTCCCGAATCGGTGGCTTCGCTGGCAGAAGCCCTGTCGCCGGCGGTCGTGAATATCGGCACCTCGCGCCGTGTTCCAGGCGGGGTCGGCGTGCCCTTTCCCGAAGTGCCGGATGGGTCGCCACTCGAAGACTTCTTCGACGACAGCAATCCGAATAACGGTCTCGGCGAAGAGCGGATGCAGCAGGCGCGCAGCCTGGGCTCCGGCTTCATCATCGGCGCAGATGGCACGATCGTCACCAACAACCATGTCATCGAGGGCGCCGACGAGATCGAGGTCTATCTCACCGACGGCACCCGGCTGCCCGCCACCATCGTCGGAACCGACGACAAGACCGACCTCGCGGTGCTGAAGGTCGATGCCGGGCGTGACCTGCCCTTCGTCGAGTTCGGCGACAGCGACAGCGCGGTGGTGGGCGACTGGGTCATGGCGATCGGCAACCCGTTCGGGCTCGGCGGTTCAGTGACCCTCGGCATCGTTTCCGCTCGCAACCGCGACATCCAGTCAGGGCCCTACGACCAGTTCATCCAGACCGACGCGTCGATCAACCAGGGCAATTCCGGTGGGCCGCTGTTCGACATGAACGGCAAGGTGGTCGGCATCAACACCGCGATCATCGCGCGGGGCGGCAGTTCGCTCGGCATCGGCTTCGCCGTACCGGTGAACCTCGCCAAGCCGGTGCTGGACCAGTTGACCGAGTTCGGCGAGACCCGGCGCGGCTGGCTGGGCGTGGGCATTCAGGAGGTGAGCGAGGACATTCGCGACAGCCTCGGGCTGGCGACCACCGGCGGTGCGCTGGTGATCGATGTCACCAAGGGCGGACCGTCCGAGGAGGTCATAGTAACGGGCGACATTATCCTCGAGTTCGACGGGAAGCCGATTGCGCGGATGCGCGACCTGCCGCGCGTGGTGGCCGAAACGGCCGTCGGCAAGGCCGTTCCGGTAATGGTACTGCGCGACGGCAAGGAAGTCGAACTCGCCATCACGCTGGGGCGCCTAGAGGTCGGCGAGAAGCTCATCGCCAGTCGCGGGCAGGAGCCGGTGATCGAGACACCGGCGCCGGATGCAGAGGAGCCGATCCCTGCGCCGCTCGGCCTGAGCGAACTGGTGGGCTTTGACGTGGCCCCGCTCGATGAAGGCAAGCGGGCCCAGTTTGGCATTGCGCCGGAGGCCGACGGGGTCGTCGTCACTGACGTCACGGGTGGCAGCGACGCCGATCTCAAGGGGTTCATCCCTGGACTGATTGTCACCGAGGTCAACCAGCGCCGGATCGACACGATCGACGAGCTGAACCGCCTGGTCGACGAGGCCAAGGAAGCCGGTCGGCCGGCTGTGCTGTTCCGGGTTCAGGATCCGGCGGGTACGACCCGCTTCATTGCGGTCCGGCTGGGATAGGCCGGCACTAGACGCCGAGCGCCGGGTTCAAAATCCGGTAGAGGATGTGCGGGCGGACCTTGCTGCCGCTCGGCACATCGGGATGCTCGAAACTGCCACGCGGATCGTGCGTCATGCCGATCTTCTCCATCACCCGGCGGCTCGGCCAGTTGCCCTCGTAGGTGATGGCGACGACCTCGGGCAGACCCAGCGGCATCCAGGCGTAGTCGAGGAAGGCGCGAGCGCCTTCTGGTGCATAGCCCTGGCCCCAGAACTGCTTGCCCAGTTGCCAGCCAATCTCGATGGCGGGGTTGGTGGGGATCGCGGCGCGCAGTTCGTCGCGGAATGGCGCCATGCCGAGCATACCCATGAAGGCGCCATCCTGCTTGCGCTCCACGGCAAGGAAGCTGAAACCGAAACTGTCGAGCCGCTGTTTCGCCCGCTCGATGCCAGCGTCGGCATCGGCGTAGGTCCCGACGGCCGGGAAGAAGCGGCGGACTTCAGGGTCGCCGATGATCGCTGCGTAGAGCTTCTTGTCGGTTTCGCGCCAGGGGCGGAGGATCAGCCGCTCGGTTTCCAGCCTCACCGCACGATATCCTCTTCCTCGAAGCCCTGGAGGTAGAGCAGTGCCGTCAGGTCGGCGAAGTCGATCCGGATGTCCGCCTCGGCGGCGACGTGCGGTTTGGCGTGCACCGCAACGCCGAGTCCGGCGGCGCGGATCATGTCGAGGTCGTTCGCGCCATCGCCCACGGCCATCGTCTGCTCCATGGGGATCGACTTTTCGGCTGCGAGCGCCTGCAGCCGGGTGAGCTTGGTGGTCTTGTCGACGATGGGCAAGGCAACCGTGCCGGTGAGGCGTTCCTCGCCATCGAACTCGAACAGGTTGGCTATCGCTTCGTCGAAGCCGATGCGCCTGGCGAAATAGTCGGCGAAGTAGGTGAAGCCGCCGGAGACCAGCGAGGTATAGGCGCCAAACGCCTTCATGGTGTGAACCAGCGCGCGGCCGCCGGGGGCGAGGGTGATGCGTTCGCGGCGAATTTCCTCGATGACGTGCCGTTCCAGCCCCTTGATCAGGCCGACACGGGTCCGCAGCGCCTGCTCGAAATCGAGTTCACCGTTCATGGCCCGCCGGGTGATCTCGGCCACCTGGTCCTTGATGCCGACGGCATCGGCCAGCTCGTCGATGCACTCCTGCTCGATCATTGTCGAGTCCATGTCGGCGACGAGCAGCTTCTTGCGGCGGTTGGCCAATGGCACCAGTCCGACGTCGACGGGCTTGCCGCCGATCACCTGACGGGCGATGAGCACCGGATCGGCCGATTTCGGTTCGTGGATTTCGCACGCGACGCGCTGGTGCAACCAGTTGATATAGCCGCCTGTCTCATGCTGGATCGCCTGGGCCAGCTTGCTGTCGAGCGCCGTATCCGACGGGTTGGCGACGAGAACGAGTACCGACGACATATCTGGAAGGGCCTGGGACTAGATGGCGAATGCGGGGGAAAGTGCGGTGTTGATAGCGGGTCCGACTGCCAGCGGCAAGTCGGCCCTGGCGCTGCGCCTGGCTCGCGAACGCGATGGCATCATCGTCAACACCGATGCGCTGCAGGTCTACGACGTGCTCCGGCAGATCACCGCCCGGCCGCCGGATGCCGATCTCGCCGAGGCACCGCATCTTCTCTACGGCACGGTGCCGCCGTCGGTGCGATTTTCCACCGGTGACTGGTCGCGGGCGGCGCAGGCGATCATCAGGGCGAATCCGGACCGTGTCTTGATTTTTGTTGGCGGTACGGGGCTCTATTTCGAGAGTCTCGTCAGCGGTTTCGTCGAAATCCCTCACGTGCCGCCCGAGGCCGTGGCGGCCGCTGAAGCCGAGATCGCCGGGCTCGACCGGGAGGGGCGGGCGCGGCTGATCGCGGCGCGGGACCCGCTGGTCGCGGCGCGCCTGAGCGCTCCGGATCCGCAGCGGGTGACCCGGGCGCTGGCGGTGCTCAACGCAACGGGCCGTTCGCTCGCCAGCTTTCAGGACGAGGCGCAGGTGGGGCTGCTCGAGGGCTACGCACTTGAGAAGGTCGTGCTGAACCCGGATCGGGACGTGCTGCGGCAGCGGATCGCCCGGCGGTTTGCGGCGATGTTTGCCGAGGGGGCGGTGGAGGAGGGTAGGGCGCTCCTTGCCCTCGATCTCGATCCCAGCCTGCCGGCGATGAAGGCGATCGGGGTGCCGGAGATTGCGGCCATGCTGCGCGGTGACCTCACCGAGGCCGAGGCGATCGAGCGTGCCGTGATCGCGACGCGGCAATACGCCAAGCGGCAGCGCACCTGGTTCCGAGGCCGGATGGCGGACTGGGAGTGGGTGACGGTTTAAGTGACGTCGATCTTCGTCGCGCCGGTAGTGCGCTCGAGGTCGGCGGCGGTGATCTCGAACACCGAGCGAGGATCGCCGGCGGCGGCCCAGACGGTGTCGTATTTGAACAGGTCCTGGTCGAGATAGGTCGTCAGCGGGGCAGGGTGGCCGAAGGGGGAGACGCCGCCGATGGAGAAGCCGGTCCATTCCTTGACGAAGTCGGCGTCGGAGCGCTCGAGCACCTCGCCGATCTGCCGGCCGGCCCGCTTCTCGTGCACGCGGTTGGCGCCCGAGACCAGCAGCAGGTAGGGTTTGCCGGACTCCTTGCCCTTGAACATCAGCGACTTGACGATGCGGCCGACCTCGACGCCGATGGCGTCGGCGGCCATCTGGGCGGTGGTGGCCAGTTGCTCGAGCACGATCACCTTGCCCGGCAAACCGTGGGTCTCCAACGCGGCGGCGACCCGCTGCTCGGCGGCCTTCAGTTCGGTCACTTCGATATCCCCTTGAGCAATCCCAGCCGCTCGCGCATGGCGAAGCGGCTCAGCAGCAACACCGCCACGAAGGCGAGCCCGGTGGCAAGCCCCAGCCACACGCCGACGCCGCGCATATCGAGCACAAAGGCCAGCACGTAGGCGACCGGCAGGCCGACAAACCAGTAGCCGAAGATCGCGAGGAGGCTCGGAATGCGGGTGTCGCTCAGCCCGCGCAGCGAGTGCGCCGCAACGACCTGGGCGCCGTCGGCGATCTGGAACAGGCCGGCGACCATGAGGTAGCTGGCGGCCAGCATCAGGGCATCGGCATTGGCCGGGTCGCGCGCATCGAGGAAGATCGACACCAGGGTGTGCGGCATGATGATGAACAGCGAGGCGGTGAGGGTCATGAACCCGACCCCGAGCACCACGGCGGCCCAGGCGGCCTTGCGGACGGCCTCGGCATCGCCACGACCATAGGCGAGACCGACGCGCACGGTGGCGGCCATCCCGAGGCCGAGCGGCACCATGAAGGCGGTCGCGGAGAGCTGCAGCGCGACGGCGTGGGCGGCCGTCTCGTTGGTGCCGAGCAGGCCCATCAGCATCGCCGCGACCGAGAACAGCCCGACCTCGGCCGAAACCGTGATGCCGATCGGCAGGCCGACCTTGAGGATTTCGAAGAAACGCGGCCAGTCCGGCTTGAAGAACCGGACGAGGACGTGGAAGCGCTTCAGCTTCCGCTCGGTCAGCACGTAGGCCAGCAACGCGCCGAACATCATCAGGTTGACGAGGCCGGTGGCGATGGCGGCGCCACGCAGTTCCAGTCGCGGGAAGCCGAAATGGCCGAAGATCAGCACGTAGGCGAGGGCGGCGTTCACCACCACGCCGACCAGCGTGACCACGAGGATGATGCGGGTGGCGGCGAAGGCGGAGAGGAAGGCGCGCAGCACCATCATGCCGAGCACCGGGTAGAGCATCCAGAAGCCGTAGACCATGTAGCCCTGGGCGATCTCGACCACTTCGGGATCCTGTCCGAGCGCGAGGTAGACCGGCTTCATCGACAGCACGATGGGGACCAGGATGGTGGCGACGGCGATGGCCATCCAGAAGCCCTGGCGGACGTAGCGGCGCACCGCCTTGATGTCGCCGCGGCCACGGGCTTGCGCCACGAGCGGGGCCACGGCGCTGACGATGCCGACGCCGGTCAACTGGAACGGAATCAGGAAGGCACCCGCCAGCGTGCCGGCGGCGAGGTATTTCGGGCCGAGCCAGCCCATCAGCACCACGTCGGTGGTGAAGAGCATGTTGGACGCCAGCTGCGCGATGATGAGCGGCCAGGCGAGCGCAAAGCTATCCCGGAACTCGGCGCCCCAACCCGACGAAGGGGCAGGCGCGCTGCTGCCGGGGGCCGGCATCGCCACTTGATCGGTCATTCTGGTCATCACGCTCGCCGAGGGATCGGAGCCTTACCGCAAGCATGGAAGCGTCACAAGCGCGGGAACCGATGCGGGCGCGGCGCATTGCCGATGCGGGGCTCGGGCAATTTCAGGAAGGTCTTTCCCTTGATCAAATCCATTCTCACACTGGGCGCTGCCCTGCTGATGGCCACCTCGATGGCGGCTTGCACCACGACGCAGAAATCGGCCGGCGCGGGTGCCGTGGCGGGGGCGGTGATCGGTGGCGCCACCACCGGAACCTTCACCGGCGCGGCGGTTGGCGCCACGGTGGGCGGCATTACCGGCGCGGTGGCGGGCGAACTTATCGGCCGCTACGACAAGGACCCGACGCAGTGCGTTTGGGAAGACCAGTACGGCGACCGTTACCTCGCGCCGTGTTCGCCCAACGGCTGATGCAGCGGCGGCACGGGAGGTTCGCGCCTCCCGCGCGGCCTGTGCGCGATTGGCCTTGAACAGGGCGCATTTGTGGCACATAACGTCGGCAACGTTTCGCTTCTGTCTAGCTATCTGACGGGCCCGTTCTTCGGCTCCCTTTGGCAACCCTCGATATTGTGAACGTGTAGACCCAAGGCGGCATGTCGCCGTCCTGGAACGCGTGTGACGCGGGAAGGCCCCGCACACGATAATCTCGAAAGGGCGCTCTCGTGATCGAAGGCACCGTGAAATTCTTCAACACCACCAAGGGTTTTGGCTTCATCCAGCCGGACGATGGCAGCAAGGACGCATTTGTCCATATCTCTGCCGTCGAGCGGTCGGGCATGTCGACCCTGAACGAAGGCCAGAAGGTCAGCTACGAGCTGCAGACCGGCCGCGATGGCAAGGTCTC
>CAMDAL010000057.1 GCA_945888565.1 Devosia equisanguinis
GCCCTGGCCAAAGATCAGGCCCCGAGGAAATCGCCCTTGCCGACCGGCACCCCGTTCTGGCGGAGGATCGCGTAGGCGGCCGTGAGGTGGAAGAAAATCTGCGGCAGGGCGTTGTGGAGCGCGTGGTCGAGGGCGGGCAGCTGCTTGTCGCGCACCGTCACCATGCCGTCTTCCTTGCCGGCAAGGTCGGCCTCGGAGAACGTCGCGAGGTAGGCAAGCGCCTTCTGCACGCGGCCGCGCAGCTGTTCGAGCGTCGTCTCCGTGTCCTCCCAGCTCGGCGGGGTCTGGCCGGTCAGCCGCGCCATCAGGAACTTCACCCGGTCGGTCGTCGACTGCACCTGGAAGCTCAGCGGCAGCATGTCCGGTGCCAGTCGCGCGGCGGGCAGCACCTCGGGCTTGATCTTCCGCTCGACTGCATTGGCCTCGGCCTTTGCCAGAATGGCGTCGAGGTTGTTGAGATAGCGCGTGAGCACCGGAACGGTGATCGCGTACATCGAGATGGTCATAGTCGTCCTCTGGAAAGTCGGCCGGTCGGCCGGTTAAAACTGTTGCGCGCTACCAGCTCTCGTTGACGCTGCGCTCGCGCGGATCGGGCTGGCGGAGTGCCGGCCACGCATACTCCTCCGGCTCCAGCACGTCGAACTCGAACGTATCGACCGGCGTGCCGTCGACCGAGACTTCGATCCGGTGCGGTCCGAGCGGATCGCCCGCCGCGACGCACCAGCCCTTCGAGAACCAGCCGTCGCTGGAGAGTTCCGGCACGAAGGTGGAGGTGGCCGTGGTGTTATCGGCGCTGATCTCGACGCCATCGGAGGGATTGGTGGCGAGATCGCCCCAGTCGGCCAGCGCATCGGGCAGGATCAGCCGCTCGACAGCCGATTGCGGCGCTGCACCCTCCGCGAGCCGTATCCACCAAGTGTAGCAGGCATTGCCCGGCAGCAGCGGTACACGGTCTTCGGACAGCCGGTGCTCGGTGCCGCCATACTGATAGGTGACCTGAAAATCCGACTCGAGCATCTCCGCCGCGCCGGCGGTCCCGGCGCCAAGGGCGAAGATACAAGTGACAGCCCTGAGCAGCATGGTTCCTCCCTGGCTCATCCCGCGGCGACCATAGCCCGCTCGCCCGGCCGCCGGAAGGGCCTCGCCAGCCGGAAACTTCCGTATCAGAATGGATCAGGCGGAGGGGACCATGGCCAACAAGACGCAACCGACCAGTGCCGATGTGACGGCCTTTCTCGACCAGCTTGAACCGGCGCGCCGAGCCGATGCCGATCGGCTCATTGCCATCATGTCGGCCGCAACCGGCGAGCCCCCGGTGCTGTGGGGCAGTTCCATGATCGGCTTCGGCCGCTACCACTACCGCTACCCGACCGGCAACGAGGGCGACAGTTCGCTGGTCGGCTTCGCGCCAAGGAAGTCCGAGTTCTCCATCTACCTGATGGGTGCCTACTTCCCGGACTCGGCGGCGCGCACGGCCGAGCTTCTCGGCCGGCTGGGCAAGCACCGGATGGGGAAGGCATGCCTCTATGTCAGGAAACTGGCCGACATCGACGAAGCGGTGTTGCGCGATCTGGTCGACTTCTCGGTAGTCGAACTCAGGCGCCACTACCCCTGACCCGATATACCGCCGTCATCGCCACAAACTAAGAGGCCCTGGCACCGTTTCCGGTTCCAGGGCCCTGAGAAGCGCCCGCCGCACTGTTGAGGGCTTGGGGGCAGCGGCAGGCAACTCCTCGCAGGTTCACCGGTGCATGGGTCGTTTGCAGAATTCCAGTGAACTGAGCTTAAGATGGTGAGCCATTGCGGCAGGAAAAGTCCCCTCGCCGGAATGTGAGATTCATGAACGGCAGGTAAGGCAATTGCCTCGCCATCGCATAGACCCTAAGGATGGCCTGCAACGCGCCGCCGCAAGGCGCGCATTGCCAACGAGAACACCATGGATACCATCTCTCCCGAGCCGCTGGCGAAGAAGGCCTTCACCGACCCTGTCGAAGCGTGGGCCTATCTCTCGGAAATCTATCGCCGCAATACCGGCTTCATCCGCGACCAGTTGCTGAGCCTGACCAAGGGCCACGTGCCCAAGGGCCGTGTCCGCGCCTTCTACCCGGAAGTCCAGGTCACCTCGAAGAGCTACGGCAAGACCGATTCCACCCTGCCCTACGGCTACCTCCACACGCCGGGCCTCTATCGCACCACGGTGACGGCGCCCGACCTGTTCAAGAGCTACCTGATCGAGCAGTTCACCGTGATCCTCGCCAACCATGGCGGCGCCATCGAGGTCGGCGAGTCCACCACCCGCATCCCGCTGCACTTCGCCATCCCGACCACCGAGCGCATCGACGGCGAGGCGATCAACGCCCTGCCCATCCCGCTGCGCGACCTGTTTGACGTGCCCGACCTGCAGGATACCGACGACGAGATCGCCAACGGTACCTTCGTGCCGCCGCCGGGCGGCCCCTACCCGCTCGCCCATTTCACCGCGCCGCGCGTCGACTATTCGCTGCAGCGGCTGTCGCACTACACCGGCACCGAGCCTGATCACTTTCAGAACTTCGTGATCTTCACCAACTACGCCTTCTACATGGACGAGTTCGCCCGCGTGGCGCAGAAGTTCATGCAGGACGGGCATCCCGAGTATGACGGGTTCGTCGAGCCGGGTGGCTACACCACCCACAATGTCCGCCTCGGCGGCGGCAATACCGGGGTGCGCGCCACCCGTATCCCGCAGATGCCGGCGCTCCACCTCACCATGCCGCGCAACCGGGGCATCACCATCGTCAACATCGGCGTCGGTCCGTCCAACGCCAAGACGATCACCGACCACATCGCCGTTCTCCGCCCGCACGCCTGGATCATGCTCGGCCACTGCGCCGGCTTGCGCAACAGCCAGGAACTCGGCGACTACGTGCTCGCCCATGCCTACCTGCGCGAAGACCACGTCCTCGATGCCGACTTGCCCGTGACCGTCCCCATTCCCGCCCTCGCCGAAGTCCAGGTGGCGCTCGAGCAGGCGGTGGCCGAGATTACCGAAACCCACGGCATCGCCACCAAGCGCATCATGCGCACCGGCACCGTCGCCACCTTCGACAACCGCAACTGGGAACTCCGAGACCAGGCCTCGATCACCCGCCAACTCTCCCAGAGCCGCGCCGTGGCGCTGGACATGGAATCGGCCACCATCGCCGCCAACGGCTTCCGCTTCCGCGTCCCCTACGGCACCCTGCTCTGCGTTTCCGACAAGCCCCTCCACGGCGAACTGAAGCTCCCCGGCATGGCGTCGGACTTCTACCGCACCCAGGTCAACCGTCACTTCCAGATCGGCCTGAGGGCGATGGAAATCCTCCGCGACCAGCCCCCCGAGCGGCTCCACTCCCGCAAGCTGCGGAGCTTTGCGGAGACGGCGTTCCAGTAGCGGGCTTGCAATACGACGGGCGTATCCTATCCTTGCAGCAGGAGACTTGAGATGCGCCCGTCCGAGGTATTCGAGCAGAACCGGGAGTTGATCCGCGAGGTGGCTGCCCGTCGCCGCACCGCGAACCCGCGCATTTTCGGCTCTGTTCTGCATGGTACCGATCATGACGGCAGCGATATCGACCTGCTCGTCGATACTTTGCCGGGTACCACGTTGTTCGATCTGGGGGGCCTACAGGAGGAACTGGCGGAGCGGCTCGGAGTGCCCGTTCAGGTCGTTACGCCGCCTGAACTCTCCCGCTATTTTCGAGAAAAGGTCCTTTCGGAAGCCGAGCCCGTATGACCGACGATCGTCTCCGAGTTTTGGTCTGGCATATTCGAGATGTTGCGTCGGAAATTGCTGACTTTGTTGGCAGAAGAACCCGTGAGGATGTTCAGTCGGATATCTTCCTCGAACGGGGGCTCGTGCACAGCCTCTACATCATCGCTGACCTGGCGACCCGCTTGCAGAACGAACACCCTGAGTTCATCGAATCTCTGCCGGATATCGCCTGGCGTGACATCCGTGGGCTACGAAACCGAGTGGCGCACAGCTACTTCGAGCTCAATCTCGATGTTGTCTGGGCTGCCGCTGTCAACGAGGTCCCTGTGCTGGCGCAAACACTGGTCGCCAAGCTAGGTACGTCCCCTCACAACGCCTCGTAGTCGATCTCCAGGAACCGCTCGACCTCGCGCTTCCAGCGCTCTTCCACGAACTTCACGTGCTCGGGGTGGACGTTGTAGGCGTCGTAGGCGGCCTGGTCCTTGAACTCCATCGAGAAGCCGAACTGGTAGTCGTTCTTCTTCGACACCTGCCGCAACCGCTCGAACTTCTCGACCCCCGGAATCTCCTTCAGCACCTTGGCATCGCGCAGGAATGCTTTCTCCTGCAGCGAACCGTGCGCGTGCTTAAGAACGAAGATAACCGCATGGCGGATCATGCACTTGTCTCCCCGAGCGTCACCGCTTCGCTGGCGGCGATCGCTGTCATATTGACGATTCCACGGCTGGTGGTCGAGGGGGCGAGGATGTGCGCCGGCGCGCGCGGCCCCATCAGGATCGGCCCGACCGCAAGCGCGTTGTTCATTTCCTTGAGCAGCGTCATCGACAGGTTGGCGCTGTCGAGGTTGGGGAACAGCAGCAGGTTCGCCTCGCCCTCCAGCACCGAGTCCGGCACGTAGCGGTCGCGCAGGTCCTCGCTCAGCGCCACGTCGCCCTGCATCTCGCCCTCGACGATCATGTCGGGAGCGGCTGCCCGAAGCTTGCGATAGGCCTCGCGCATCTTGAACGCGGTATCCCCGTCGCGCGACCCGAAGTTAGAGTAGCTGAGCAGCGCCGCCTTGGCCTCGATGTTGAACCGCCTGAGATGGCTCCGCGCCTGCAGGGCAATCGCCACCAGTTCATCGGGAGTCGGATCAGGGTTCACATAGGTGTCGGCGAGGAAGAACACGCCGCGCGGCATGATCAGCATCGACAGCGCCGAGACGTCCTTGACCTCGTCCTGCAGCCCGATGATCGAGCGGATGTCGCGCACATGCTTGATGAACCGACCCTGGAAGCCGCACAGCATCGCATCGGCGTCGCCCCGCTTCACCGCCAGCGCGGCGATGACGGTGGTGTTGGTGCGCACGATGGTCCGCGCGATATCCGGCGTCACGCCGTTCCGCCCGACCAGCGAGTGGAACTCCGTCACGTAGTCGCGATAGCGCGGATCGTCCTCGGGGTTGATCACCTCGAAGTCGCGACCCGCCTTGATCGATAGCCCGAAGCGCTGCAGCCGGCTCTCGATCACCTGCGGGCGTCCGATCAGGATCGGCTGCGCCATGCGGTCCTCGATCAGCACCTGCGCCGCACGCAGCACGCGCTCGTCCTCGCCGTCGGCGAACGCCACGCGCTTGCCCTGCCCGATCACTCGGTCGATCACCGGCTTCATCACCAGGCCGGAGCGGAACACGAAGCGGTTGAGGCTGTCATGGTAGGCGTCGAAATCGGTGATCGGCCGCTTGGCCACCCCCGAATCCATAGCCGCCCGCGCCACCGCCGGGGCGATGCGCAGGATCAGGCGTTGGTCGAACGGGTTGGGGATGATGTGCTCGGGCCCATACACCGCCGGCTGCCCTGATGGCGACACCTCCAGCCCCGGGTCATGCGCCAGCTTGGCGATGGCCTTCACCGCCGCCAGCTTCATCTCCTCGTTGATCGCCGTCGCCCCCACGTCGAGCGCGCCCCGGAAGATGTAGGGGAAGCACAGCACGTTGTTGACCTGGTTCGAATAGTCCGACCGCCCGGTGCAGACCATGGCGTCCGGACGCAGTTCCTTCGCCACCTCCGGCATGATCTCGGGGTTGGGGTTGGCCAGCGCCAGGATCAGCGGGCTCGGCCCCATCTTCAGCAGCATCTCGGGTTTCAACGCCCCGGCCGCCGACAGGCCGAGGAACACGTCCGCCCCGTCGATCACCTCGGCGAGCGAGGTCGCCTCGCTGTCGTGCCGGCAGAACTTGCCGCGCCATTTGTCGTTCACGTCATTGCGGCGATAGGTGAGCAGACCGTCCTTGTCCGCCACCCAGATGTTCTCGATCCTCGCACCCAGTGCCAGCAGCACGTTGAGGCAGGCAATCGCCGCGGCACCCGCGCCAGAGGTGCAGATCTTCACCTCGTCGATCTTCTTGCCGCTCAGTTCCAGCCCGTTCAGCACCGCCGCCCCGACAATGATCGCCGTGCCGTGCTGGTCGTCGTGGAACACCGGGATCTTCATTCGCTCGCGCAGCGCTTCCTCGATCATGAAGCACTCGGGCGCCTTGATGTCCTCGAGGTTGATGCCGCCGAAGGTCGGCTCGAGCGGCCGCACCACTTCGATGAATTTCAGCGGATCCTGCTCGTCGATCTCGATGTCGAACACATCGATGCCGGCGAACTTCTTGAACAGCACCGCCTTGCCTTCCATCACCGGCTTCGATGCCAGCGCGCCGATGTTCCCGAGCCCCAGCACCGCCGTGCCGTTCGAGATCACCGCCACGAGGTTGCCGCGCGAGGTGTACCTGGTGACCGTATCCGGATCAGCCGCGATCTCCTCGCAGGGCGCCGCGACACCGGGCGAGTAGGCGAGGCTCAGGTCGCGCTGGTTGCCCAGCGGCTTGGTGGCCTGGATCTCCAGCTTGCCGGGCTTGGGAAACTCATGGAAGTGCAGCGCCGCTTCGCGCAACGCCTTGCGCTGTTCATTGACGTCGGCAGTCATTCAGGCCCTCCCCGAGAGTTCCGATGAAGTGCCACCAAACTCGGTCCAAGGGAAGGCGAGACGCGCGGGAAACTGACGGCTTCGTTTCTCAGGCCGCCGAAATCGCCGGCCGCGCCGTTTCCACCTTGCCCGCGCCGTTGAGCGCCCGCGCCAGGTCGCGGAACGGCGCCACCCGCAGTGCCGGCGCAAACAGGTACCCCTGCGCGTGCACCACGCCACGCGCCCTGAGGTACAGGGCCTGCGCCTCGGTCTCGACGCCTTCCGCCACGATCTCGGTACCAAGGTCGTGCGCCATGACGATCAGGCCGTCCAGCACCGGCACCTGCGTCGTGCCTTCCTTCACCATCTCGGTGAACACCCGGTCGATCTTGATCACATCGACGCCCAGCGTCTGCATGTAGGCGAGGTTGGAGTGCCCGGTGCCCGCGTCATCCATCGCCACCCGGCAGCCGAGCGCATGCAGCCCGGCGATGACCGAGTTCGCAGCCTGCATCTGGCTCAGCGGCTGCCGCTCGGTGATCTCGAACACCAACTGCCGATAGCTGATCGATGAGCCCCCGAAGATCGTCTGCACGTCCTCGACCACGTTGCCGTCGCGGAAGTGCCCCTCGAACAGGTTGATCGACACCTTGATGTCCGGCATGTCGCGGCAGAGGTCGCTCAAGTCAGCCTTCACCTGCTGCATCAGGCTCACCGTCATCGGCACCGCCAGCCCCGTGACCTCGGCGTACTCGATGAAGGCGCCGGGGGCCACGACCTCGCCGTTCTTCTTCTCCCACCGGCACAGCACCTCGCAGCCAGCCAGCGCCCCGGTCCGCAGGTTGATCACCGGCTGGTAATAGGGCTTGAGTTCGCCCGCCGCGATGGCCCGCTCGAGATCGAAGGCCGGCAGGTCGGAGCGCCGCACATATTGCAGCGCCAGCGCGAGGAACGCCCCGCACATCAGGCAGGAGAGCACGGTGAAGCTGGCATCGAGGTCGGAATAGTCGGCGCGCACAATGGCAAACGGCACCGTCACGTTCACCCGGATCGGCAACTCGCCGGCAAAACTCTCCACCTTCACGAACTCGGTGTCGCCGTGGTCGCCGAAAGCGTTGGGGTCGCCCGCCGTGATGATTTCGGTGCCGTCGGCCAGCGCCAACCGCACCGCCGTCGTCTGCTTCAGCCCGGCCAGCAGGCTCTGCGGCGTCGACAGCACCAGCGGCGCGAACGCCGACACCTTGCGAGCCTCCCCGAACCCCTGCGTCACCTTGATCACCGGCGCCACGAGGCCGGCCAGCCGCACGATCTCCAGGGTCTCGGTGTGGTTGGGGATCGGCAGGGGCTTGGAGAGCACCGAATAGCTCACGTCCTTGCCCAGTGCGTCGCAGTACTGCACGCCGTTGTAGTTCTCCACCAGCACCTGCCGCAGGTAGAGGCTCTGCTCCATCTGCCTGTGCACGTTGGCGACAAAGCTCGGCGTACACAGGGATGGGCTCTCGGCCAGCACGCGCCGCAGCGAGGCGATGGCGTCGTAGGCGCCGGTCTGGACGTTCGAGGCGATGCCATCGGCGGCGCTTTGCAGCACCGCCCGCTCCTTCACCCGCACGTAGGAATCGAGCAGGAAGTCGACCGCCATCACCGGCAGGAATGCCGCGATCGCTGCAAGCAGCATCAGCACATTGGCGTATTTCGACTTCACTTCACGCGAATCCGGCCCCCGAGCTAGGCAGAAAATGCCTACCGCCCACGTGCTTAAGAGATAGTTAACGTCCGTTAACTCTCATGCCGTGATACCGAAAAGCGAAGGGCGCCACGCGGGCGCCCTTCGCATCCATGTCTTTCTACGGCTCAGCTCAGGTTGAGCCGGATCCCCAACTCGCGCAGCTGCTTCGGTTCGGCCTGGCTCGGTGCGCCCATCAGCAGGTCTTCGGCCTGCTGGTTCATCGGGAACAGCGTGATCTCGCGCAGGTTCTGCACCCCGCACAGCAGCATCACGATGCGATCGACACCAAACGCCGCGCCACCATGCGGCGGAGCGCCATACTGGAAGGCGCGGTAGAGGCCGCCGAACTGCTCCTCCACCTCGGCCTTGCTCTTTCCGGTCTTCTCGAAGGCGGCGATCATCGTCTCCGGCTCCTGGTTACGGATCGAGCCCGAGGCGATCTCGTAGCCGTTGCACACCGCGTCGTACTGGTACGCCTTGATGGTCAGCGGGTCCTGCGTCTCCAGCGCCTCGCGGCCGCCCTGCGGCATCGAGAACGGGTTGTGCGCGAAGTCCACCCGCTTTTCTTCCTCGCTCCACTCGTAGAACGGGAAGTCGACGATCCAGCACAGCTTGTACTGGTCGAGCTGCGTCAGGTTCAGGTCGAGCCCGACCTTGACGCGCGCCTCACCGGCGAACTTGTACATCTTCTCCGGCCGGCCGAGCACGAAGAACACCGCGTCGCCGTCATCGAGCCCGAGCTGCGCGCGGATCGCGGCGGTGCGTTCCTCGCCGATGTTCTTGGCAATCGGTCCCGAACCGGCACCATCCTTGAAGAAGATGTAGCCGAGGCCCGGCTGGCCCTGGCCCTGCGCCCAGGCGTTCATCCGATCGCAGAAGGCGCGCGAGCCGCCGGTCTTGGCCGGAATCGCCCACACTTCGACCTTGCTGTCCGAGGCGAGCTGGTTGGCGAACACGCCGAAGCCCGAGCCACGGAAATGCTCGGTCACCTGCTGGATCTCGATCGGGTTGCGCAGGTCCGGCTTGTCGGAGCCATAGGTGCGGATCGCCGTGTCGTACGGAATCCGCGGCCACTCCTTCGTCACCGGCTTGCCGTCGGCGAATTCCTCGAAGATCGAGGTGATCACCGGCGTCATGGTGTTCCAGATGTCTTCCTGGGTGACGAAGCTCATCTCCAGGTCGAGCTGGTAGAACTCGCCCGGCAGGCGATCGGCGCGCGGATCCTCGTCGCGGAAGCATGGTGCGATCTGGAAGTAGCGGTCGAAGCCGGCCACCATCAGCAGCTGCTTGTACTGCTGCGGCGCCTGCGGCAGTGCGAAGAACTTGCCGGGGTGGATGCGGCTCGGCACGAGGAAATCGCGCGCGCCTTCTGGTGACGAGGCGGTCAGGATCGGCGTAGAGTATTCGGCAAAGCCGATGTCGCTCATCCGGCGGCGCATCGAAGCGATCACCTTGGTGCGCTTGACGATGTTGGCATGCAGCGTCTCGCGGCGCAGGTCGAGGAAGCGGTAGCGGAGGCGGATATCCTCGGGATAGTCCGGCTCGCCGAACACCGGCAACGGCAGGTCAGTGGCCGCGCCCAGCACTTCGAGTTCGCGGATGAACACTTCCACCTCGCCGGTCGGCAGGTTGGCGTTGGTCGTGCCCTCGGCGCGCGCCTTGACGTTGCCGTCGATGCGGATCACCGATTCAGCGCGCAGCTTCTCGGCCGCTGCAAAGGCCGGTGAATCCGGGTCCACCACGCACTGGGTGATGCCATAGTGGTCGCGCAGGTCGATGAACAGCAGGCCGCCATGGTCGCGCACGCGATGCACCCAGCCCGACAGCCGCACATTGGTGCCCACATTACCCGAAGTCAGCTGGGCGCAGGTGTGGGAACGGTAGCGGTGCATCTGGGTCATTTCGGATCTCGGGAAAGGCGCAAAAGGGGTAGTTGAGGCGCGGGACAAGCGCATGCGACCGCTGCTTTGTCAAGGTTACCGGCCGTGAGGTCGATTCGACGCTGGAAGCCTATGGATTCGCCTGTTATTCAACGACAACAGTCCGGTTGAGAAAAGAGTCCTGATGGACATGATTGTTTCGACCGACGTGCTCGCAGCGTTCTGCACCAGAGCCGCCGGTTTTGATTACGTGACGGTCGACACAGAGTTCCTGCGCGAGACGACCTACTGGCCCAAGCTCTGCCTGATCCAGGCAGCCACGGATGACGAAGCGGTCCTCATCGATCCGCTCGCCGCCGACCTCGACCTCGCGCCCTTCTACGAACTCCTCGCCAACGAGAAGGTCCGAAAGGTCTTCCACGCGGCGCGGCAGGACATCGAAATCTTCGTCAAGGCCACCGGCAAGGTGCCGCTGAACATCTTCGATACCCAGATCGCTGCGTCGGTCTGCGGCTTCGGCGACAGCGTCTCCTACGACAACCTGGTGCGCTCGATCACCAATGTCGAGCTCGACAAGTCCTCGCGCTTCACCGACTGGTCGGCCCGCCCGCTCAGCGAAAAGCAGAAGATCTACGCGCTGGCTGACGTCACCCATCTGCGCGACGTCTACAAGGCGCTGCTCAAGCAGGTCGATGACACTGGCCGCTGGGACTGGGTCGAGGATGAACTCGCCGTGCTCGAATCCATCCACACCTATGTGGTGCAGCCCGAGCACGCCTGGGAGCGCCTCAAGGCCCGCCTCAACAAGCCTCGCGACGTCGCGGCCCTCAAGGCCCTAGCCGCCTGGCGTGAGCGCCGCGCGCAGGAATCCGACCAGCCGCGCAGCCGCATTCTCAAGGACGACGCGCTGATCGAGCTCGCAATGCAGCGACCGGTGGCTGTCGACGCGTTCGACAAGCTGCGCGCCGTGCAGCGCGGTTTCGGCCGCTCCACCGCCGCTGCCGAGATCGTCAACCTGATCAAGGAAGTCGAGGGCCTCGGCAAGACCGAGCTGCCCAAGCTGCCGGACCGCTACCGTGGCCCCTCACCCAAGGGCGCCGTCGGCGACCTTGTCCGCGTCCTGCTCAAGGCCGTTGCCGAGGAGCATGGCGTCGCCAGCCGCATCATCGCCACCTCCGACGAAATCGACGCCCTCGTCCTCGACGACGAGGCCGACGTCCCCGCCCTCAAGGGCTGGCGCCGTAAACTCTTCGGTGACAAGGCCCTCGCGATCAAGCACGGCAAGATCGGTCTCGCCGCCAGCAAGGGCGGCGTCATCGAGATCGACATCCTCGACGACGACGAGGATTGAGGGGCGGCGGGAGCGCCTTCCGTGCTCCCGCAGGCTCTATCGTTGACCCTGCCGAACGACGAGGCCGACTGCGCCGCCCTAGAAAAATCGACGGAAACGCGCTACATTGCTGGCCGAAGGGATCCGGCCATGCGTGACCTAGACCGCGAAGAACTCATCGCTGAACTGCAGCGTCTGCGGCCAGAATTTGAAGGCCGCGGCGTGACCCATATGGCCCTTTTCGGATCCCGCGCGCGGCGAGACAACCGGCCCGACAGCGACGTCGATCTCGTCATCGACATCAGCGACGCTGTTGACGACAAATTCTCCCTGCTCGAGTTGATTGGCGTTGGGCATGTCATCGAGGACAAATTTGGACTTGGGGCAGACGTGCTCATGCGACGGAGTCTGAGCGACAGCTTCAAGTCCGCTGTCGGCAAGGATCAGGTGCCGGTATTTTGACCGACGAAGAAGAGTCTCTGCTTCGGACGGTTCATGTGAAGGACGCAATTGTGGAGCTGCGCGCAGCGCTCCGGCGACACACTTTCGACACGCTTGTTGCTGATCCGGATGGGCTCGCAGCCTTCAAATGGCGCTTGCTTGTATTGAGCGAGGCGTCTCGCGGCATACTGGACGACTGGAAGAGCGAGTTCGGACCGCTATTGCCCTGGCGGGCGATCAGAGACCTGGGCAATGAGCTCAGACATGCGTATCCGACCCTGGACCTCAGGATTCTCTGGCGCATCTATACCGAGCACCTCGATCCCCTCGAAGCCGCCATCGACGCCATGATCGCGGCACACGGCCCTATCCCGCGACCACCACCTCGGTCGGCTTGATCGCCGCGACGCCGGCCAGTTGCTCGAGGCGCGCCCGCAGGTGCTCGCCGTCGAGGAAGGCGAGGTCGGCCGGCAGGTGCAGCTTCAGCGTGCCCTTTTCCACCGTGAACCCGGTGCGTGGCAGCACGCCGGGCATGGCTGCCGACATCGGGTAACCGACGCGGAAAGCCGCTCCGATGAGCCGGGCGCGATAGCTCGCCGCGGGACCGCCCAGCGCCATGATTTCCGTGCTCAGCGACTTGTGCTTCAGCCCCATGTAGCGCACCGCCAGCACCTCGGCGAGGAATGCCCGGCCCGCATGGTCGACGCCGGTGGCCGACGAATAGGCCACCATGTCCACCGCCTGCTCGCCGCGATAGTCGGGGTGGCCGCGCCAGCCGATATCGGCGAGGTAGCAGGCCACCTGCCTGAGCCGCGTCTCCTCGGGCATTTCCACAATGCCGATGGCGTCGAGGAAGGCTGAAGTGAAGCCGATCAGGTCGTCGGCATGGCCGGGTGCGCGCGAGCGCAGCGTATTCACGTCGGTGGCCATCTGGATCAGCGGATCGACATCGCGCTCGGCGGTGTCGAGCAGCCCGAACAGGTAGCCTTCCCGCACGCCCATCGCCGAGAACACTACCGTCTCGAACGCGCCGGCCTTCAGCACCTCGATCATCGCGGCCGCGCCATAGGGCACGAGCTCGCGCCGGCCGGAACTCGCGTGCTCCGACCCGACATAGGCCCTGCCCACCGCTACTGCCTCGACGATCTCCTCGCATAGCTTCAGCATGTCGGCCGCCGTCACCGTGTAGTGCTGCACCATGTGCAGGGGGTAGCCGCGCAGCACCTGATGCACCTTGGCCAGCGAACGCCAGGTGCCGCCGATGGCGCAGAAGGCGCCGCCCTGCCCCTTCAGCAGCTTGGATTTCTTCAGCCGCTTGGCCGCCAACGTCAGGGCCTTCTGCGGCGCGTTGCCGGAATCATCCTGCATGCGGATGACGCCGAGTTCGTGCGTCTCGCCTGTCTGGTCCAGCCCCTCGGAGATCATCGACAGCTCGAGGCTGCCGCCGCCGAGGTCGCCCACCACGCCGGCGAAATCCGGCATTCCCGAGATCGCGCCGAGTGCAGCGAAATGCGCCTCTTCCTCACCGCTCAGCACGTTGACCTTGGCCCCCATCGTCGCCTCGACGGCATCGACGAAGGACTTTGAGTTCGAGGCCTCGCGCACCGCCGAGGTGGCGAGCACATGAATCTTGCCCACCCGCATCAGCTTGCACACCAGCGCGAACCGCTGAATCGCGGTCAGGGCCCGGTCGATGTTCTCGGAGGCAATCTTGCCGGTCTGCGCGAGGCCGCGGCCCAGCGCGCAGGCGGATTTCTCGTTGTACAGCGGGTTCAGCGAGCGGGCATGCCGCTCATACACAACCAGACGCACGGAGTTCGAGCCGATATCGAGCACCGCCACCGGACGCGCACCCTTGATGCGGCCCTGTGCGGTGGGGTCGGCGTCAACGCCCCAGTATTGGTTCAATCGTCGCTATCCTCGGTGTCCCGCTGCAAGGCACTGCCGCGTCCAGACAGGCTCGCATTGGTCATGAAGTAATCGTGCGCGCTGAAGGGCTCTTCACCCTCCCTGAGCCGCACCCGGTCCGAGCTTCCGTCGGGCAACACCTCCCAGCTCTGCTGGTTGTCCTTGAGGTAGTTGACCATCATCCGGTCCAGAATCTGCTTATGCACGGTCTTGTTCAGGATGGGAACCATCACCTCGACGCGCCAGTCGAGGTTGCGCTGCATGATGTCGGCAGAACTCAGCCACACCTTGGCGCGGCGCGAGGGCAGTGCCTCGCCGTTGCCGAAGCAGAAGATGCGCGAGTGCTCGAGGAACCTGCCGACCAGCGAGCGCACCCGGATATTCTCCGAGAATCCCGGAATGCCCGGCCTCAGGCAGCAGATGCCGCGCACCAGCAGCTCGATCTTCACGCCCTTGGCCGAAGCATCGTAGAGCGCATCGATGATGGCCGGATCGACCAGCGCGTTCATCTTCAGCCAGATATTGGCCGGCCGCCCCTCCTCCGCATGCTTCACCTCGGCGGCGATGCTGTCGAGCAGCGTCTGCCGCAGCGTCACCGGCGAGTAGGCCAGCGCCTCCATCTCGGTTGGCTTGGCATAACCGGTGATGAAGTTGAACACCCGGCTCACGTCGCGGGTGATCGCCGGGTCGACCGTGAAGAAGCTGAGGTCGGTGTAGATCTTGGCGGTGATCGGATGGTAGTTGCCGGTCCCCAGGTG
>CAMDAL010000058.1 GCA_945888565.1 Devosia equisanguinis
CCAAGTCCTACTACTCGACCACAGACACAGCGGCCCGCCGCTTCGCCTGGGTCACCCTGAAGCCCGTCACCGGCCGCACCCATCAGCTCCGCGTGCACATGGCGCAGCTGAACAACCCGATCATGGGCGATCCGCGCTACTTCAACATCGCCAACTACACGGTGCCCGACGAGATCTCCAAGGGCCTCCACCTCCACGCCCGCCGCATCGCGCTGCCGCTCCGCTCCGGCCATATCCTCGACATCTCGGCCCCGCTGCCGCCGCACATGCAGGCGACCTTCGACGTGCTGGGCTTCGATGCCGATCGTTTCGACGTGCAGGACATCGACCCGGAAGAATGACCGCCATGCGCCTCATCATGTTCGATATGGATGGCACGCTGATCGACACCCAGGCGCTCATCGCCGAGCACATGGGCGCGGCGTTCACCTCCCTCGGCCTGCCGCCGCCGACCCCGGCGGCGGTGCGCGACATCATTGGCCTGTCGCTGCCGGTCGCCGTCGGGCAACTGGCGAACACCGATGACGTCGATCTCGTCGAAGGCCCCGTCGGCCAGTACAAGGCGTTCTACAAGGCAGCGCTCGAACACGACATGGGCCGCGAGCCGCTCTATCCGGGCGCCCGCGATGCGCTCGAGCGGCTGAAGCACGCGCCCGATACCATCCTCGGCGTCGCCACCGGCAAGGGCCTGTCGGGGGTCACCCGCATCCTCGGCAACCACGGCCTCGCTGGCCACTTCGTCACCCTGCAGACGCCCGACCACAACCCCAGCAAGCCGCACCCCGGCATGCTGCTGCGCGCCATGGCCGAAACCGGCATCGATCCTGCCTCTACCGTCATGGTCGGCGACACCACATATGACATGGAGCTGGCCCGCTCGGCCGGTTGCCGTGCCGTCGGCGTCAGCTGGGGCTACCACGAGACGCGCGATCTGCTTGCGGCCGGGGCAGGGGCGCTGATCAACGATTTTTCGGAGTTGGACGCCGCGATCGCCCGCGTCCTGGAGTGATATGCGCGAGTTTCTCGAAGACGCCCACCAGCACCGCGACGACGGCTACGGTCGGGCCCAGCGCCAGCTGAAAGAAAACCTCCCCCGCCGGTTCTACAAGGAAGTCGGCGTCGGCTCCGTCGGCGACGGCTTCGCCGTCACCCTCGACGGCAAGACCCCGCGCACCCCGGGCCAGAAGCCGGTGATCGTCCCGCACCGCCCGATCGCCGAAACCATGGCGGCCGAATGGGCCAGGCAGGGGGAGATGATCGACCCCGAGCACATGCCCACGGTCCGGCTCATCAACTCCGCCATCGAAGCCGGCGACGACCGCGTCCCGGCGCTCCGGGCCGAAGTGGCCAAATACGCCGCCAACGACCTGCTGCTCTACCGCGCCGACAGCCCACAAAGCCTCGTCGACGAACAGGAAAAGCACTGGGACGCCGCGCTGGTGAAGCTCGCCCGCCATTTCGGCATCGGCTTCCAGCCTACCGTCGGCATCATCCACCAGCCGCAGCCGAAGCCCACCCTCGACCGCCTCACCGGCGCCGTGGCCGATATCGGCCTCATTGAATCCGTCGCCATGGTCTCCCTCGTCGGCATCACCGGCTCGGGCCTCCTCGTCATCGCCCACCGCGAACGCCTGCTGACCCCCGACGAAGTCTGGACCGCCGCCCACGTCGACGAAGACCACAACGTCCGCCTCTGGGGCGCCGTCGACGAAGCCACCACCCGCCGCGCGAAGAAACGCATCGACTATGAGGCGGCGTTGAAGGTGCTCGAAGCCATAAGAGCTTAAGGTAGGCCTTGTCGGAAACGGCGCCGGGGGCTGGAGCCGACCCGGTGATTCAGCTACGATGCGCACATGAGCAGTCCTGTCGAAACGCGTCCGTTGGTCATGCCTTCAGCGACACCGAGCGCTGAGGATGTCTCGGAATGGCATGGTCTGTCGCGCGACGAGCAGTTGAAGCGCCTGCGTTCTGCCCTTACCCATCCTGATAGCGCCACGCCGAGTAAGGCGGATATGACCGATATTCTGCGTCGGGCGCAGGCAACAGCGAAGGCGCGGCGTGGCTGACTACCGCTTGTCTCGTCGAGCGGAGGCGGACCTCCTCGATATCTACGCCTATACCGATGGCACGTTCGGCAGGTATCAGGCGGATGCCTACCACGCCGGCCTTGAGCATACGTTCGGCTTGCTCGCGCAGTTTCCCCTTATAGGCGTGGCAGCCGACGAACTGTTGCCGGGCTTCCGGCGATTTCGATTCCAGTCACACTACGTCTTTTACACCGAGGCGACGGACCACGTCTTCATTCGAGCTCTCATTCACGTCCGGATGAACCTGCGCGGCGAGCTCTTCGAGTGATGCCCGGCAGCAAACCCCACTGATCTGGTGACATCCCGGCCCGAGCGCACTAAAACGCGCCCCATGACCGCCAGCTCGACATCCCCCGCCGACCGATCCCCGTTCGCCTTCACCCTCAACGCCACCGATGGCATGGCCCGCGCCGGGCGTATCGACACGTGGCGTGGCGAGGTCAACACCCCCGCCTTCATGCCGGTCGGCACCGTCGGCACGGTGAAAGCCATGTACCCCGAGCAGGTGCGGGACACCGGTGCCGACATCCTCCTCGGCAACACCTACCACCTGATGCTCCGTCCCGGCGCCGAGCGCGTCGCGGCGCTTGGCGGCCTCCACGATTTCATGGACTGGCAGCGCCCGATTCTCACCGATTCAGGCGGCTTCCAGGTCATGTCGCTGGCCAAGCTGAGGAAGCTCAACGAGCACGGCGTCACCTTCCGCAGCCACATCGATGGCGCCGCCTACGAGCTCACCCCCGAGCGCTCGATCGAAATCCAGACGCTGCTCGACAGCGACATCATCATGCAGCTCGACGAGTGCATCCCGCTCCCCTCCGAGTACAAGGAGATGGAGCGCGCCATGGAGCTGTCGCTGCGCTGGGCCGATCGGAGCAAGGCCGCCTTCGGCAACCAGCCCGCCCGCTCGCTCCACGGCATCGTGCAGGGTGGCGACAACGCCGAGCTCCGCGCCCGCTCCGCCGCGGGTCTCAAGTCCATCGGCTTTTCCGGGTACTCGATCGGCGGCCTCGCCGTCGGCGAACCGCAGGAAACCATGTTCCGCGTCCTCGGCGAAATCACCCCCGAACTCCCCACCGACAAGCCGCGCTACCTGATGGGCGTCGGCAAGCCCGACGATATCCTCGGCGGCATCGAGCGGGGCGTCGACATGTTCGATTGCGTGCATCCCACCCGCGCCGGCCGCCACGGCCACGCCTATTCCCGCTTCGGCGTCATCAACCTGAAGAACGCCCGGCATAAGGACGATCCGCGTCCCCTCGACGCTGAATCGCCCAACCCCAACTGCCGCCGCTTCAGCCGCGCCTATCTGCACCACCTGATCCGCACCGAGGAAATGCTGGGCGCCATGATCCTCAGCCAGATCAACCTGCACTACTACCAGCAGCTGTGCATCGGCGCCCGCCACGCGATCGAGGCTGGCACCTTCGCCGATTATGCGGCACAAACCCGGGCAATGTGGGCGGCCGGCGACATCCCGGCCCCGTAATTTGGAGACCAGCGTCATGGCCAGCCCGAAAAAGTCCCTGCTCAATCCGCTGATGAAGTCCCGCAAGCGTCTCGACGAGACCACCATGCGCGACCTGTTCGCGGCCGATCCCGATCGCTTCAACACCTTCTCGGCCCACGCCGGCGACCTGCTGCTCGATTATTCGAAGAACCGCATCGACGAAAAGGCCATGGCCGCGCTGTTCGAGCTTGCCCGCTTCGCCGGCGTCGAGGAGCGCCGCGACGCCATGTGGGCCGGCGAGCACATCAACGTCACCGAGGATCGCGCCGTCCAGCACATGGCGCTGCGCTATTTCGGCGACCAGCCGGTCGTCGTCGACGGCAAGGACGTGATGCCCGACGTCCGCGCCGTGCTCGCCGCCATGCGCGCCTTCTCCGATCAGGTTCGCGATGGCACCATCAAGGGGGCCACCGGCGAAACCTTCACCGATGTTGTCAACATCGGCATCGGCGGCTCCGATCTCGGCCCCGCCATGGTCACCCTCGCGCTCGCGCCCTACACGCGCCCCGACCTCCGCGTCCACTACGTCTCAAACGTCGATGGCGCCCACATCCACGACACGCTCCGGGGCCTCGACCCGAAGCGCACCATGTTCATCGTCGCGTCGAAAACCTTCACCACCGACGAGACGATGACCAATGCCGCCACCGGCCGCGCGTGGATCGCGAGTGCGCTCGGCGAAGCCGCCGTCTCCGACCATTTCGCCGCGCTGTCGACCAACCTCAAGGCCTGCGCTGATTTCGGCATCAAGTCCGACCGCATCTTCGGCTTCTGGGACTGGGTCGGCGGCCGCTATTCGGTCTGGTCGGCCATAGGCCTGCCGGTCGCCATCGCCGTCGGCTTCGACAACTTCGAGGCCTTCCTGCGCGGCGCCTACGAGATGGACCAGCACTTCCTCGATACGAAGCTGGAAAAGAACCTGCCGGTCATCATGGCCTTGCTCGGCGTCTGGTACCGCAACGCCTGGGGTTTTGCGACCCACGCCGTCCTGCCCTACGACCAGCGCCTCTCCCGCTTCGCCGCCTACCTGCAGCAGCAGGATATGGAATCGAACGGCAAGTCGGTGAACCTCTCGGGCAAGCCGGTCGACTACCCCACCGGCCCCATCGTCTGGGGCGAGCCTGGGACCAACGGTCAGCACGCCTTCTACCAGTTGATCCACCAGGGCACCTCGGTCATCCCGGTCGATTTCCTCGTCGCCGCCCAGCCGCACGAGGCGCTGCCGCCGCACCACGACAAGCTCGTCGCCAACGTCCTCGCCCAGGCCGAAGCGCTGATGCTCGGCAAGACGAGGGACGAGGTCGTCGCCGAACTCACCACCCAGGGTGTCGACAAGAAGAAGATCAAGTCGCTCACGCCGCACAAGATGTTCCCCGGCAACCGGCCTTCGAACGTCCTGATGTACCCCAAACTCACCCCCGAGCGCCTCGGCAGCCTCGTCGCCCTCTACGAGCACAAGGTCTTCGTCCAGGGCGCCATCTGGGGCGTCAACAGCTTCGACCAGTGGGGCGTCGAGCTCGGCAAGCAGCTCGCCAAGGCCATCCTGCCCGAAGTGCAGGGCGAGCAGCCCGCCACTGGCCACGACAGCTCCACCGTCGGCCTCGTTAACGCCTACCTCAAGCTGAAGGGCTGAGGCCGACTTTAGGATAGGGCGCCGAGCTCTCGGTGATCCTCCACCGCGCAGCGGGGGAGGATCACCATGCAAAGCGTGGTGGAGGGGGCGGCACAGGCACCACGCCTAATCCGCCGTTCCGAACGCCAGCACCGCCTCGAACCCGTCGCCAAAACCCTCGGCCGGCGAGCTCAGCCGCAGCGTCCCGCCCGTCTGCGCCATGATCGTGGCCACCACCGCCAGCCCGAGCCCGGTGCCACTGGCCCGCGTCGTCCCGCGCGAGAACCGCTCGGTCAGTCGCGCCATCACCTCGGGCGGCACGACCGGCCCGTGGTTACGCACCCGCACCACCGCGCCTGGACCGGCCTCGACGAAGACCGTCCCATCCGCCGCACCATGGATCAGGGCGTTCTGGATCAGGTTGCGCACCGCGATGGCAAACGCGTCGGGGTTGATCCGCTGGACGAGGCGCCCGTCGCCATGCCGCTGGAACCGCACCCGTCCCGCGGTGCTCGATTGCGCGGCAAAATCCCGGATCACCAGGTCCAGTACTGGCCCGAGGTCCGATGCCGTCTCCGACCGCGCGAACCCCGCCTCGAGCCGAGATAGCTGCAGCAGCTTCTCGGACAGCTCCGACAGTCCGCGCAGCGAGTTTTCGATCTCCCTCAGGCGTGGCGCCGAGGCATGGTCGCCCAGTTCCCGCGCCAGCCGCTGCGTCTGCGCCAGCGCGCCGGCAATCGGTGTCCGCAACTCGTGCGCGCTGCTCGCCGCGAACGTGCGCTCCGCCTCCATCGCCGCCCGCAGCCGCCCCAGCAGGCCCTCGATCTCCCGCGCGATCGGCGCCAGTTCGGCAGGCTGGTCGTCGTCGTTGAGCGGCGACAGGTTCGCCCCGCTGCGCAGGGCCACGTCGCGGCTCAGCCGCTGCACCGGCAGCATCGCGATCCGCACCGCCTGCCAGATGCCGAGCCCGACGAGCGGCAACAGAGCCGCCAGCGGCCACAACAAGCCGGCGACAGCCCCCCACAGCGCCTCGCGGCGAGCATTTGTCGTCTCGAGCACGAGGATGCCCGTGCCGTTGCGCCGGTCGGTGGATTTGAACGCTCGTTGTCCATCGACGAACATGAACCCGTCGGCCGCCGGCAGGGCAGGGAGCATCGTGGGCGCGTCGTCGGCGCGCACCCTGATATCGCCGTCCTCGTCGAACACCAGGTAGGTGAACGACTCGATGGCCAGCGGCGGCTGATCTGCCACCGCAGCGTCGTCGCCTCGCCGCCCGCGCCCGCGAATCTCCTCACGCAGCAGCCGCGGCACCGGGCCGCGGACCCGGCCGTTATCGTCTACATCGCGATTGGCGAGCGGCAGCAGGCGGATGGCGCTCTGCCGCAGCGTATCGTCGAACGCATCCTCCAGCTTGCTCCGCAGCACCGCTGTCGAAATGACTGCGCCGCCCAGCCAGAACACCAGCATCCCGGCGCTCAGCCACACCGCCAGCTGCAGCGCGATCGACCGGCGCCTCATGTCTCGATCCTGTAGCCGAGCCCGCGCACCGTGGTGATGATGCTGGCCCCCAGCTTCTTGCGCAGGCGGCTCACATAGACCTCCACCGCATTGCCATCGATCTCGGCTCCGAAGGGATAGAGCGAGTCTTCGATTTCGGACTTGGTCACGATGCCGCCGCGCCGGCTCAGCAGCCGCTCCAGCACCGCCCATTCGCGCGCCGTGACGCTGATCGCCTTGCCGGCGATCGTCACCGCCTTGGTCGCAAGGTTGACACTCGCCTCGCCCACGATCAGTTGCGGCGCCGAGATTCCGGCATAGCGCCGCGCCACCGCGGCCACGCGCGCACTCATCTCGTCGAGGTCGAACGGCTTCACCAGATAGTCGTCGGCCCCGGCATTCAGCCCCTCGATGCGAATCGCGATCTGGTCCTGTGCTGTGGCGATGATCACCGGCACCGGGTTGCCCGCCTTCCTCAGCCCCTTGAGCAGGTCGAGCCCGCGCCCGTCCGGCAGGTTGAGGTCGAGCAGGATCAGCCCGTACGCGACGGTATCGAGCGCCGCGCGGGCGTCGTCGAGCCGCTGCATCCAGTCGACCCCATGCCCGTCGGCCGCCACCTGGTCGCGCATCGCCTCGCCAAGCACATAGTCGTCCTCGATCAGCAGAATCCGCACGCGAAAGCCCCTTTGACCGAGGTTTCTAGCCCACCAACCTGTCGCGAGGCTTACGAATAATCTGCGCCCCGGCAAGGTCGCCTGCGAGCCGGTCCGTCGTCAGCGCTGCAGCCGCCGGTCGAGCCCGCGACGGGTGCGCTGGATGACATGGCGCGCGAGGTCGCGGAACGACAGCATGTCAGCCCCCTGATGTTGGCGGCCGGCGCGCGACGCAGCAGACGACGCGTACCGCCGCGCCACAGGCGCCCCGCAGTATAGGTCAGGAGCCTTGGATACGTCATGGCATCGACTGCAGCTGCGCCGGACAGCGCGCGCCCGCTCGCGTCGAACTGCCTCTGCACATGAAACTGTCGCGCCGTGCCCCGGCTATCGTCCGTCATTGCCAGCAACCGGTCGATATGGTGTCGCGCCACGTTGCGTTCGAACAGCGGCATCCGCGCCCGCAAATGCCGGCCAAAGATGGCGGAGACCGTCGTCCAGTTGGAGGAGCTCTCGCGGACCGGCAATGTGCCTGTACCGACAACCGGGGCGTCGGAGTAGCCGTTGTCACCGTGCCGACGGTAGTAGGCCACGTTGGAGTAAAAGCACAACGAGCCGCCCACCGCGTGTCCGACAAAGCCCAGATAGGTGTCGGCGGCATAGCGACCGATCTCGCCCTCTTCCGGCATGATCAGTTCCACCACAGACCGGCGCAGGACCATCGTGGAAGTGGGATTCCAGAACCACTCTCCGGGCGCCGTCTCAGCCTGGTCGAGCAGAACTGCCGGTCCCGGCATGGTCGCAGCGCTCGGACGGCCAAAGGCTTTGTCGCTGTTCAGCGAGTAGCCAACTTTGTGTGACTTCCATATGTGGGTATCGAGAGCCGAAGCGACTCGGATCCCCGCGGTGTCGACCACGGTGAGTGCGCCCGACGTCAAGGCCACCGGATCGACGCTGTTCAGATGCCACGCGATATGGTGGTCGAGCGCGTCGTCGTCGAGATAGTCGTCAGCATCAAGCATCGCGACGAACTGCCCCGATCCAAGCGACACTCCCGTGGCGATGGCGCGCAGTTGTCCCTAGGCGGTCGCATGCCGTTCATAAGTGAATCTGGGCCCCAGGCTTTCGATCAGGACGCGCCCTTCGGCAAACGACAGATCCGTCGACGCATCGTCGACGACGATGCAGCGCCAGTTGGGATAGCTCTGCCGAGCCACCGACTCGAGGCACTGCCGGAGGAACCGCCGGTAGTTGTGTAGCGTCACCACCACATCGACCTGCGGCAACTGGTCGACCTGGGCTGCAGCCGCGACCGGTTCGGACCCCGGCGAAGGAAACAGCCGGACAAGTAGCGCCATGCGTTCCCGGCGGAGCGTCGCGGCCTGCAAGCGGGCCGCGTCACGGGCTGCTTCGGTTAGCTCGGGCAGCCGGCGGATAGCTTCTGCCACGGCTGCCGAGATCGCCTCCGACGTCCATTCCTCGAATGCGACAGCGCCGGGCCTGTCCCTTGCGATCACCGCCGGTGCAACAATCGGCAAGCCGAGCAGTGCCGCCTCTTCGGCGACGCCGGAACCCCGGGTCGCGTAATACTCGGGCGAATAGGGCAGCACGACGAGATCAAGGGCGCGCAGTGTGCCGTCATAGTCGTCCAGGCCGCTGGGCTGCAGTTCAAGCCGAAACCGCCCGCCCTCGCGTCTTGCCAACTTTTCCATCGCCGCGCGATCAGTCGGCGGGGCATGTTGTGCCGAACCGGCGACAAGCCAGCGAACTGCAAGGCCCTGCCGCTCTATCGCACCGACGATCGCGGCGATGTGGCCCGAGCCCTTGTAAGGTTGGATATCGCCCACGACGCCGAGCAGTGGCGTCTTCGCCGTAGCGGCAGCGGGCAACGGTGACAAAGGGGCGCGCAATGCGATGAACGGAAGCACCGAAAAGTCACCTGCGCCCAGGCGGCGACATTCTGCCGCGATGACTTGGGTAGAGGCGAGAAAGGTCACCCTGTCGCCGAACAGTTGCCGCAGCCGGTCATAGGCGGCAATGACGATGTCGGTCGAGTTCATTGCTGCGGCAAAATCGTCGTTGGCAGGACCACACAGCAGCCAGACGATCAGGCGCGGTCGACGCCCCTCCGGCAACCCGGCAGCCCAGGCGGCGACACCATTCATGGTGTAGGCAGTGGGAAAAGTCAGAACCAGCATATCGTCGCTGCTGATGCCACAAAGCGGCTTGGTCAAGCTGTCACGGAACGCTGTCTGCCGCAGTCGCAGCTGCGTCGCGAGCGGTAGGTCGCGGCCGGTGGCAACCGAATAGTACCCGCCATTGAACACCCGCTTTGCGTCAAAGCCATCGAGGCTGTCGGATGGCCAGTCCTCGTGGGCGAGAATCTGGACGTCATAGCCGTTCTCGTGCGCTGCGGCGGCCCAACCGGATGCGAGTGCACGGTGGTGCCCAGCAAAATTGCGGAGCGGCGGATCAATAATGAATGCTCTCGACATGCCGTTCCTAGTGTATTCGTTCAGTATTCGGGGATTGGCCGGTCACTCGTCACGCCAGGCTGGCCTGATGATACGCGCGCAGCTTGTCGCGGAAGCTTGGCAGCCACGCATTGGCGTTGGCCAAGGCGTGAGCATCGCGCTCGATCACCTGGCTCAGCCAGTCGAGCAGGCGGCGACGGTGGGGAATGGCCTTTGCGAGAGCCAGCGCGTGCAGTTCCTCTGGATCGACTGGCCAATTGCTGCACTGGGCTATGCCGGCCTCGACTGCGACCGGAGTGTGAGCAACGACCATGACCTGCCTGGAGCTATAGAACTCGTGGCGGCCACCGATGGAGGGCGTTGTTACCAGCGGGATGCCGCATAGCATGTACTCCGCCGACGCGAAGTTGGCCCCTTCCTGCTGCGACAGCATCAAGCCGCAATGCGATTTGTTTAGCACCGAGGCGACCTCTACTGCGGAGAGCGTAGCAGTGGTACGCGACACGCGATCGAAATTGCTGAATGCGAGATCACGGTAGCCCTCGAGGCGCTCCGGGCTGTCGCCCTCGAGAATGTAGGTAATCAGCGCCAGACGCTCTACGCCCCATGCCAGTTCATGGCACTTGAAAGCGGCGGAGTTGGCGTTGAAGGCTGCCGCGTAGCGCTTTGTCGTGAGCTTGTCTGGCCGGAAGATCGTCTCGTCGAGGAAAGCATTCTGGTGGCAGTGCACCGCCTCAATCCCCGTGCTGGCCAACAGCTCGGCATCGCTGCGCCGGGGCACAAGCCAAATCACCGTGGCCTCAGGATACAGATGCCGGATTTTGGACCATGTGCGGGCATTGTCATCGCGCGAAACCGCAACGTCCCAATAGGTTGGCATTACAACGAAGAAAGGGCGACCACCGGCTCGTCTGCGGCAATGCGACAAACCATCAAACAATCCCCAGCCTACTGGGACCGAAAAGACAAAGGGATCGGCGAACAGCTCGAGGAAGTAGAACGATGACATGAAAGAAGCGCCCTCAGCGGCTCAAGGACCACGTAATTGATGCGTCGTCAACGCGATCAGATCGCATCTTCCTCAACTCGTTTGCATCGGTATCGCGGCAGGCTGGAGTGACGGTGTACCAGCTCTGAGCCAGGCGGTCCTGTCACGAGGCTTACGAAAAATCTGCGGCCCCGCAAGGTGGCCGACAGCTTGGAGTGGTTCTCTGCCGCCACATCGCAGCGACACCGCTGCGAACGAGCCGGACCTCCCAACCCGGCCACCAAAGAGGAAAGACAACCATGACCATGTCCCCCCGCCTCCTTCTCGCCACCGGCTTCGTCGGGCTCATGAGCCTGTCGATGCTCGCCCCGACCGCCTTCGCCCAGGATGCAGGCGCCCCGGCCGACGCGACGCCGATGGCGCAGGCCGACAACAATGGCGGTCAGCGTCCCGCCGGCCCCAGGGGTGAGCGCCGTGGCGAACATCGTGGCGAGCAGCGTGGTGGTATCGCCGGCATGATCTGCAGCACCGACGGCGCTGCCCTGCTCGAGACCCGGCTTGCCGATCTCGGCACCCGGCTGAAGCTCACCACCGAGCAGCAGCCGCTGTTCGATGACTACAAGGCCGCCGCGCTGACCGCCCAGACCAGCTTTGCCGAAGCCTGCGCCACGGTGCAGCCCGCCGCCACCGGCACCGGGCCGGATGCCCTGACCATGCTGAAGAACCGCCAGATCCGGCAGACCGCATCGCTCGAGGCACTCAATGCGGTGCTGCCCAGCTTCGAGGCGCTCTACACCAGCCTCGACGACACCCAGAAGACAGCTCTGCTGTCGCTGGCCGGTCCGCATCACGGCCCACGCGGCGATGACCGTGGCGACCGGGCTGGCCGTCCGGATGATCGCGGCGGCGAACGTGGCCGCGGCAAGGGCCGCAACGACGGCCGCCACGACGGCCGTCATGGCATGATCGACCCCTCCACCGAAGCCACTTCGGCGGTGACCGCCGGCTGACCCGGCATCACGCTAAGACCGGTCCCGCGCTTCTCCCGGCGGGGCCGGTACTTCTTTCCTTCATGCATCAGCGGAGGGCAGGGGGTTGCAGTACATCAAGGTCGATGCACGAGCAGGGGACTAGGCTTCGCCCATGTTCAGCCCCGTGTCAGGATTGACGCGTAGGAGAGAGCATTCACCTGGAGACCTGTAATGAGCTCGACCACGACGTCACCCGGTTACTCTACCACCCAGATAGGCCTCCATTGGCTTATCGCTGCGCTGGTCTTGTTCCAGCTCGTCTTCGGCGAAAGCATGGTGGCGGTGGTGGATGCGGCCGAAGAAGGGGAGCAGGCGTCGCAGACCGACATCCTGCTGAGCGGCGGCCACTACTGGGTCGGTATCGCCATACTCTGCCTCGTCGCCGTCCGCCTGGTCCTCCGGCTCACCACTGGCGTTCGGGCCAAGCGCCCCACGACCCCCATCGAGCTGGCGGCGGTGGCCATGCACTGGCTGTTCTACGCTCTGCTTTTCGCTGTCCCTGTGAGCGGCCTGATGACCCTCTACGTCTCAGAGGAGATCGGCGACATCCATTCACTGGCCAAGCCGGTCTTCATCGTGTTGATCCTCGTGCATGCGGCCGCTGCGTTCTACCACCAGTTCATCGTGAAGGACGGCACGCTTCGCCGCATGTTCGTGCCGCGTAGCTAACCGCTCCAGTTGACCCCGCATCCATCCCGGCGCAAAACGCCGGGATGACCATTACCACCGAAGACGAACTCGAAGCCCTCAAGGCCATCGGCCGCGTCTGCGCCATCGCCCGCGACAAGGCCGCCGATGCCCTGCGGCCCGGCATCACCACCGCCGAACTCGATGCCATCGTTCGCGCCGTCCTCAGCGAGCACGGCGCCCGCTCGGCGCCCGAGATCACCTACGGCTTCCCCGGCGCCTCCTGCATCTCGGTCAACGAAGTCGTGGCCCACGGCATCCCCGGCGACCGCGTCATCGCCGCCGGCGACCTCGTCAACATCGACGTTTCCGCCGAGTTGAACGGCGTCTTCGCCGATACCGGTGCCTCCTTCATCGTGCCCACGGCCGATCCGAAGCTCGCCGCGCTCTGCCGCGACGGCAAGCGCGCCATGTGGGAGGGCATCCGCGCGGTCAAGTCCGGCGGCGCCTTCGCAGATATCGGCAACGCCATCGGCGCATTCGCCAAGAAGCACCGCTACACCCTCATCGAAAACCTCGCGAGCCACGGGGTGGGCAACTCGCTGCACGACGAGCCGAGCGAAATCTCGACCTGGCCCGACCGCAAGGAGCGTCGCCGCATCACCGACGGCCTCGTCTTTACCGTCGAACCGTTCCTCTCGCTTGGCGCCCGCTACGCCGTCGATGCCGAGCCCGAGGACGGTTTCACCCTCTGGGCAGAGCCCGAGGCTCCCACGGTGCAGTTCGAGCACACCATCGTCGCCACCAAACGCGGCGCCCTGGTCATGACGACCGTCTGATGGGATGAAGCGACGGACCCGCGGACGGGTGAGAGGCTCGTCTGCCGTTTCGTTGGCCAGGGCGGGAAACTGGCAAAATCGCCCTGTTCCTCTTCTCCATTGCCGCCAGTTGGCACGCGGCCCGTCGCTTCATCTGGTAAACTTCGGCCTCTCGCCGAGGTTGCGAGGTCGATGCAATTGCGCACATCGCGCTTCGGCCCCATTTGAGCCGTTCACCAGCCACACTGCTCACCTAGCCTGACGGTCCCGCAGCGACGATCGGGGGTCAATCCGATGTCAGCCGAGCCAGGCCGCAACGCCATTTCGCACACTCCCGGTCCGATCGGCGCAATCACCGCCGCGTTCGACCGCCAGAAGCACGCCTTCCTCGCCCGTCACGAAGCCGAGTGCCCATACCTGCTGGTGCAACTCCAGCCCGATCTGCCGGCGCGACAGCTTACCCTTGTCGTCAGCTACTCGTTCTCGGCCGACCGGGAGTGGCAGCAGGCAGAGACTCAGCTACCCATCTCCGGCCTCGATGCCGGTTCCGGTCCCGAGGCGCGGTTCGCCGAGGCATTTGCCCGCCTCGACGAAGGCATTGGCGCTGCCCGCATCGCGCGGCTGTTTGCGCCAAGGTCAGATGCGCAGCGCCTCGCCGCCGGCCGCTGAACCGCAACCCTACGAGTGCACGCAGAGTTGCTCTCCTCGAAGTCATCAAAGGAGCAGCCATGCGAACCTGCTGGTTCATCGTCATTCACAGCGTCGGCCAGTGGTGGGTCGATTGCGAAGGCAAGGCCTATGGCCCGTTTGCCTCCCGCGACGAAGCCCAGATCGAGGCGGTCCGGATCGCCATCACCTACGGCGACGCCGACCGCCGTTCCGAAGTCTTCATCAGCGACGAGGGCGGCTCGCCGCGCCGCATGTGGGCGGCCCCCCGCCGCGTCGCCTGAAACGAAAGAGGCGGACCCTTGGGTCCGCCTCGGCTGTTCAGTTGATGAACAGGAAGATGATGATGATCAGCCAGATCGGGATCCCGAGCAGCCACAGCCCAAGTGAGCGAAACATGGTGCTTTCTCCCTAGGTCGTGTGGACAAAGTGCCTGACCCACAACCGGATTGAAGCAACGAGAACGAAGCCGAGGAAGCTATCAGCGGTCTTATCGTAACGTGTGG
>CAMDAL010000059.1 GCA_945888565.1 Devosia equisanguinis
CAGTGGCGTAGCGACGGGGGCGAGCTGGTCGGCGCGGACGCAGAGGTCGAAGGTGAGGTTTCTCGCCGGGAGGCGGCGGAGGTTCGCGACAAAGAGGTCGGACGGGCTGAGGTCGTTCGGCGAGGTGTGGAGGATGCGGCGCAGGCCCAGGACGCCGGGGATGGCAGTCAGCGCGTTGAGTTGTGCCGCGAAATCAGGGCTTTCGGGACGGCAGGCGGCGATGGCTCCGGCCATGCGGGGGAGGGGGACCACCCGAAGGGTGGTGGAGGGGGCGTCCACGATCGCCCAACCGCCCGACAACTTATCCCCGCCAACCGCGGACCAGAACATAACCAACCAGGAGGAGAACCCACCATGAAACGCTACGGCTCAGTCATCGGCCTGCGCCCCGAGCAGATGGCCGAATACATCCGCGTCCACGCCGCCGTCTGGCCCGAGGTGCTGGCCCAGATCAAGCGCAGCAACATCGCCAACTACTCCATCTACCTGCGCCAGCCGGAAAACCTGATGTTCGCCTACTTCGAGTACGTGGGCACGGACTACGAGGCCGACATGGCGAAGATGGCCGAGGACGAGAAGACCAAAGAATGGTGGGCCCTCTGCATGCCGATGCAGAAGCCCCTCGACACCCGGGCCGAAGGCGAATGGTGGGCCTCGACCGAAGAAGTCTTCCACCTCGATTGAAGTAAGCACCGCTCACATGCGGTGACGTGATTGCCCGAATGATCCATTTATGAAATGATCATTCATATAGGAACGGGAGGGGTACCTTGAGCATCGACGTCGCTGCACTGCAGCAGGCCTGGCCACGCCCGGCCGCTCCCCGCCCCGTCGTCATCATCGGCGCCGGCGGCATCGTCGCCGACGCTCACCTCCCCGCCTACCGCCTCGCCGGTTTCCCCGTCGCCGGCGTCTACGACCTCGACTCCGATCGCGCGAAGGCCGTCGCCGGCAAGTGGAACATCCCCGCCTTCGCCACCCTCGCCGAAGCCATCGCCACCCCCCGTGCGGTCTACGATCTCGCCCTGCCGCCAGCCGCCCATCTCGACGTCCTGCCGCATCTCCCCGATGGCGCCGCCGTCCTGCTGCAGAAGCCGATGGGCCGCGACCTCGCTGATGCCACCGCCATCCTGAACCTCTGCCGCCGCAAGTCGTTGAAAGCGGCGGTGAATTTCCAGCTCCGCTTCTCGCCCATGATGCTCGCCGTCGCCGATGCCCTGCGCCGCGGCTGGCTCGGCCGCCTCATCGATGTCGAGGTCCACCTCAACCTCGTCACCCCCTGGCACCTCTTCCCCTTTTTGAAGGGCATGCCGCGCGTCGAGATCGCCGTCCACTCGATCCACTACCTCGACACCATCCGCGCCCTGCTCGGCAACCCGACCGGCGTCCACGCCCGCACCCTTGGCCACCCCACGACTGACCTCGCCCAGACCCGCACCTCCGCCCTGTTCGACTTCGCGCCCGACCAGCGCGTGACCTTCTCGATCAACCACAACCACGATTTCGGTCGCCGCTTCCAGGACGCCAGCTTCCGCTTCGAAGGCACCGACGGCGCCGCCATGGTGAAGCTCGGCCTCCTCCTCAACTACCCCGAAGGCGAGCCCGACGAACTCTGGATCACCCGCAAAGGCCAAGGAACTAGCGACAACTGGCAGCAGGTCCCGCTGAGCGGAAAGTGGTTCCCCCACGCCTTCATCGGCACCATGAGCAACCTGCAGCGCTTTGCGTCCGGCGAAGACGCCACCCTCGTCACGTCCGTCGAGGATGCTTGGCACACCATGGCCCTCGCCGAAGCCGCCTTCGAATCCGCCTCCCGCCCCGCCACTCCCGTTAAGGCGCAACCAGAGGACGCCAGATGAGCACCCCAACCGTCGGCATCCACTCGACCAACCCCGCCACCATGCCCGCCGATCACGCGGCACTGCCGGTGTGGAACGCCGAGAACTGGTTCTACGAGGATTTTGAGGTCGGCCACCGCATCCGCTCGCTCCGCCGCACCATCTCGGAGGGCGAGAGCATGCAGTTCAACGCCCTCGTCACCGACATGCACCCCTATGTCGCCGACGAGGTCTTCGCCACCACCGAAGGCCAGTTCGGCCGCCGCCTCGTCGCCGGCGCCTTCGTCTTTTCGGCCGGCCTCGGCCTTGTCGCCACCAACTGCATCAACGCCTTCAGCTACGGCTACGACAAGCTGCGCTTCATCAAGCCGACCTTCATCGGCGACACCATCTACACCATCCGCACCAACATGGAAAAACGCCCTAAATACAAGGAGCTGGGCCTCATCCGCGCCAGCTACCAGGTGTTCAAGGGCGAGGGCGAACTGGTGCTCTACTGCGAGCACCTGCAGACGGTGAAATACCGCACCCCGTCAGAGTTCGAAGGCAAAACCGAGAAATGACTCTTCCACTGGACGGCATCCTCGTCGTCGATCTCTGCCAGTTCCTCAGTGGCCCTTACGCCTCGCTGCGCCTGCAGGACCTCGGCGCGCGCGTCATCAAGATCGAGCGCCCCGATGGCGGCGACCTCAGCCGCCGCCTCTACCTCTCCGACACCGAGATCGGCGGCGACAGCACCATCTTCCACGCCATCAACCGGTCCAAGGAAAGCCTGTCCCTCGACCTGAAGAACCCGGCCGACATCGCCGCGCTGCGCAAGCTGCTCATGAGCGCCGACGTCATGCTGCAGAACTTCCGCCCCGGCGTCATAGAGCGCCTCGGCCTCGACTACGACGGCGTGAAGGCCATCAACCCCGGCATCGTCTACGCCTCGATCACCGGCTACGGCGACGAAGGTCCCTGGGTGCAGCGCCCCGGCCAGGACCTGCTCGCGCAGGCCCGCTCTGGCGTCATGTGGCTCAACGGCGACCACGACCAGGGCCCGGTCCCGTTCGGCCTCGCCGTCGCCGACATGCTGGCCGGCGCCGCCGTCGCGCAGGGCATCCTCGCCGCCCTCGTCCAGAAGGGCCGCACCGGTCGCGGCGCCCATGTCGAAACCAGCCTCCTCGAAGCCCTGATCGACTTCCAGTTCGAGGTGCTCACCACCCACCTCAACGATGGCCGCCGCAAGCCGAAGCGCTCGGAGTTCCGCTCCGCTCACGCCTATCTCTCGGCCCCCTACGGCGTTTACCCCACCGCGGACGGCTGGCTCGCCCTCGCCATGACCCCGCTCGGCAAGATCCGCGACCTGCTCGACCTCGCGGCCCTCACCCCGTACGCTGCCGATCCGAAAAGCTGGTTCACCGCCCGCGACGCCATCAAGCGCCTCATCGCCGAACGCCTCGCCACAAGGCCCACCGCCGCGTGGCTGGACATCCTCGAGCCCGCCGACATCTGGTGCGCCAAGGTGCTCGAATGGCCCGAACTGCTGGAGAGCGACGGCTTCAAGGCCCTCGACATGCTGCAGACCGTCACCCGCGACGACGGCGTCGAGATCACCACCACCCGCTCGCCGCTTCGCATCGACGGTGAACGCACCCGCACCACCCGCGCCGCCCCGCTGATCGGCGAGCAGAGCGCCCAGATCCGCAAGGAGTTCGACCTGTGACCAAGACTACCCTTGCGACCAAGACTACCCTTGCGAACAAGACCACCCTCAAGGGCATGACCTGGAGCCACCCGCGTGGCTATGACCCGATGGTGGCCACCGCTCAGGCCTGGGCCGACAAGACCGGCGTCGTCATCGAGTGGGACAAGCGCAGCCTGCAGGATTTCGAGTCCTTCCCCGTCGAGGAACTGGCCCGCCAGTACGACATGATTGTCATCGACCACCCGCATGTCGGCCAGATCGTCGCCGAAGGCTGCCTCACCCCCCTCGACATCCCCGGCCGCGAAGCCGATCGCGACGCACTGGCGAAAGGCTCGGTCGGCCGCTCCTACCCCAGCTACACCTATGCCGGCCACCAGTGGGCCTTCCCCATCGATGCCGCGACCCAGGTCATGGCCTACCGTGCCGATCTCGTCGAACCGCCCACCGACTGGGATGGCGTCGTGGCGCTGGCAAAGCGCGGCGACGTGGTGTTCCCGCTCCTCGCCCCGCATTCGATGATGAGCTTCTTCACCCTCACGGCCAATCTCGGGCACCCCTGCGCCACCGAGCCGGGCGAGTTCGTCGACCGCGCCACCGGCCTCCGCGCCATCGAGATGCTGGCCGAAGTCGCGGCGCACCTCGACCCCTCCAACTTCGCCATGGACCCCATCGCCGCCTCCGAAGCCTTGGCCCGCGACGACGCCGTGGTTTCGGCGATGCCGCTCGGCTACGGCTATGTCAGCTACGCGGTCCCCGGCTTCCGCCCCAACCGCTTGACGTTCGCAAACATCCCCTTGCCGGAGTCAACTGGTTCCGCCCTCGGCGGCACCGGCATCGCCATCTCCGCCTTCTCGAAACACCGCCAGGCCGCCATCGACTACGCCTACTGGGTCGCCTCCGCCGACGTGCAGCGCGGCCTCTACGCCACCGCTGGCGGCCAGCCCGGCCACGCCACCGCCTGGGAGGATGACGCCGTCAACGCCGCCGCCGCCGACTTCTATCGCGACACCCGCAAGACGCTCGAAGGCGCCTATGTCCGCCCCCGCCACAACGGCTACATGGCCTTCCAGGACGCCGCCTCGAAGCGCCTGAACGCCGGCCTCCTCAACCGTGAGCCAGCATCCGCCATCCTCGATGACATCGACCGCATGTTCCGGGAGAGCTTCTGATGGAACGCCCCCGCCACTTCGAGGACTACGTTGTCGGCGAACTGCGGAAAACCTCCGGCCGCACCATCACCGAGACGGACTTCGTTGTCCACGCCGGCCACACCGGGGATTTCTTCCCCCACCACATGGACGCCGAGTTCATGAAGGGCAGCGAATTCGGCCAGCGCATCGCCCACGGCACCATGACCTTCGCCATCGGCATCGGGCTCACCGCCACCGAGATCAACCCCCTCGCCTTCACCTACGGCTTCGAACGCCTGCGCTTCCCAAAGCCCGTCTTCATCGGCGACACCATCCACACCGAACACACCATCGCCGCCCTCGACCCCGACCCCAAACGCCCCCAATACGGCCGCATCACCGAAGAAGTCCGCGTGATCAACCAGCGCGGCGAGACAGTACTCGCCTGCCAGCACATCTATTTGGCACAACGGCGGGGGTGATCCTCCACCGCGAAGCGGGGGAGGGGAACCACGCGAAGCGTGGTGGAGGGGGCGTCAGTGAACACCAGGTCGACTGCCGTCACGTCGTTGTTGGACTAAACCTCCCGCCCCCGGATCGCCGCCACGCCCTCCGCCGCCGTCACCCACGGCGTGTCATAATTCGGCGCCCGCACATACCGCCGCATCGAAACCTCGAGCCGCGCCGTCGCCCCGGCCTCGAGCCGCACCACCAGCCACCGCCCCTCGGCCGCAAACGCCACGCCATCGAGCGTCCCACCGGCAAAATCGTGCTCCCCGAACGTCCCGGCCTGCACGATCACCTCGCGCGCCGTAGCGACATCCGTGTTCACCAGCGTCAGCGACGCCCCATCGTCGCGAAGTCCATCCACCAGCGCCGCCACGCCCTCCGGCAACCCCGGCCGCTCGCCCGCCGGATCAAAATACCGGAACCGCGCGTGCTGCAGCCCACCGTGATACACATGCATCGGCCCGCCCAGCGTCAGCTGCGTCAGCCCCTCGATGATCATCGGGGTCAGTTGCTGCCACATGTGGATGGTCATCGATTCCCGGTAGTGATCCATCGTCAGCGGATCATTCTCGTCCAGCCGGTACTTCGCGATCTGCTCGGCAATCGTCGTGAGGTTGGCCTCGAGCAGCCGCTCCGGATAGTCCGGATACTGCCCGCGCATGTACCTGAACCACTGCGCCGTGTTGCCATTGAAGCCCATATGGCCGCCATTGGTCTTGCCGTAGCCGTGATAGGCCGGGTTCACCGCATCGAACAGGTCGTGCGCCCAGCCGCGCTCCGCCCGCTCCGCGTCCTCCTCGGCCATCGAGACGTTCCACAGATACACACCATACATCGGATGGAAGCGGCGATAGTCGCGCCAGCCCTCGTCATAATGCCGGTTCGGCACCAGTTGCTGACCATCCTCCTCCTTGCGCAGCCCCCACAGCATGTCGAGCTGCGAGCGCGCGAGGCCCAGGTGCCGCATGTCGCCGGTCAGGGCCGCCGCGTTCGTCCCGGCAACCGACAGCGGCTCGAGCAGCGAGAACGAGCCGTGCGGCCAGCGCCAGCCGTAATAGCCGCCCCACCACTTGCCGTCATTGTACTCGCCGATTTCGCCCGAAAGCCCGATATTGTCGGGAATGATCCCGCCATTGCGCGCCGTACGCTCCACCCAGGCATCGAGATACTCGACCACCCAGGCCCGGTACTTCTCCTCGCCGGTATAGGCATAGGCGTGCATCATCAGCGAGCTCGCGCCGAGGTTCAGCGGCACGTCGCCGCGCGACTGTCGCGCATTGATCCGCTGCAGGATTTCCTCGTACACGGCGTCATCCGACCACGGCGTCTTCATGCCGTAGCGGTCGATCCCAGGCAGGTCCTCGAACGGCGGCAGGTAGCCGTCGAGAATCTCCCGATGCGTCGACCAGTCCTCGGCCGTCTGGTGATGCCGCGGCCCCCGGCTGCCATTGATCGGCGAGCGGATCAGCTTCTTGTCCGCGTCCCAGTTCAGCGCCTCGGCGTCCTCGCCGTTGTAGAACCCGGCAAATCGCCGCGTCCGCTGCCGGTCCTTCGGCACATTGGGGTCGGCGAGCCCGAGGAAGTAGAAGAAGCGGTTGCTCTCGCCGTGATGCATCCAGTCGTAGTAGGCGTCGAACTCGCGGTGAATCTGGCCATACTCGGTCCACTGCCAGGTGATCCCGTCCCAGATCGTCCGCGACCGCTCGTACACCTGCCGCGATCCGCCTAGCGCGTAGAATAGCGGCATGTTCATGAACCCCTCATAGGGGTCGTCCGAACCATCCATGCCCGGCCACTCGTCCCGCCAGATCAGCGTGCCGTCGTCGCGGGTATAGCGATCCGCAAACTCGATCGCCGCGGTGTCGAGCACGGCGAAGATCTGCCGCTGCAGCAGCGCCCATTTCGGCATGGGGGCAAGGCGGGTCGCCGTGACCCGCGGCAGGCTGCAAGTCGTCATGATGTCACTCGTAAACGGTGGTGCCGGTGGCGTGCTTGTGCACCCAGTCCCAGTTGATGTTGTAGCCAAGGCCCACCCCCTGTGGCACCGGCACGCAGCCATCCTTGTCCACCGCATCGAGGTCGTCCGAATAATCGTCCGCATGCACCTGGTGCTGCGACTTCCATCCGGCGACCTTCGGGTTCACCAGCCCCAACTCGTAGTAATTCGTGTTGCGGATCGCCGCCATGCAGTGGCGCGGCGCATGCCCCGGCGCGTGGATTTCGCAGTCCATGCCGAAACCCTCGGCCACATGTGCCAGCTTCATCACCCCGGTGATGCCGCCATCATAATCCACGTCCGCCCGCACGAAATCGGTGCCCTCGGCGATCAGGTTGTCCACCCGGCTCTCGATGCCCCGGATATGCTCGCCCATCAGGATCGGCGTCTTGATCAGCTCGCGCAGCCGCTTGTGCGCATAGGCCGAGAGCCCGCCATCCTTGTAGGGGTCCTCGTACCAGAAGTAGTTGGCCTCGTCGCAGGCCTGCCCGACCTTCAGCGCATCGCCCCAGGTCTCGTACTCGCAGCCGGGGTCGATCATCAGGTCCATGCTGTCGCCGACCGCCTGGCGCGTCGCCAGCACCGCCTGCGCCTCGCGCCGGATCGGCCCGTGGCCCCAGCCATGGATCTTGAACGCCGGATACCCCATCTCGCGGCACTGAATGGCGAACTCTCCAAACGCCTCCGGCGAGTCCAGCCCGCCATTCTCGTCACCGTGGAAAGTCGAGGCATAGGCCGGCAACTTGTCGCGCCAGCCGCCGAGCAGTTGATAAACTGGCTGCCCCGCCACCTTGCCCGCAATGTCCCACAGCGCGCAGTCGATTGGCCCCATGCCGAACTTGTCGTGCTTGCGCAGCGCGCGCTTCAGGTCGTTCCAGATGCGCTCGCGCTCAAGCGCATTCTGGCCGATCAGGTACTGCGCCGCCATCGCCACCTGCGCGTAGCTGACCCCGACGCCGCCGGAATACTCCCCGGTGATCCCGGCCTCCGTTTCCACCGTCATCACATAGTCGGTGAACTCGACCTCGCCACCCCTCAGGTAGACGTGGTTGAAGCCGTTATAGTCACCCACGAGGTCCCGCCGCTTCCACTTGTACTGGGTGACGGTCAGGCGCTTGATCCGCAGATCCTTCATCGCAATGTATCCCCTCAGATACGGACACCCGTCTCCGGGTCGAACAGGTTCACCGCCGTCGTGTCGACGACCACGCTCAGCGGCGCCCCGAGCTTCGGCCGGTCGCGCGAGCCGAGCCGCGCGCTGATCACCTGCCCGCCGACATTGATCAGCACCATCGTGTCGGGCCCAGTCGGCTCCACCACATCCACAGTGCCGCTCAGCATCGCCGCACCGGTCCCGGCACTCAGGCTTTCGGGTCGGATTCCGGCCACCACCGTCTTGCCCACGAACCCCGCCACGTCCTGCTCCAGCCCGACGAGCGGCAGCGCCCCATCGCCATGCCGCAGCACCAGCCCGTCGCCCGCCCGCTCCAGCGTGCCGGTGAGAAAATTCATCGTCGGCGAACCGATAAAGCCCGCCACAAACATGTTGGCCGGCCGCTCGTAGATGGTCTGCGGGTCGGCGATCTGCTGGATCACCCCCTCGCGCATCACCGCCACCTTGGTCCCGAGCGTCATCGCCTCGACCTGGTCATGCGTCACGTAAACCACCGAAGTCCCGAGCCGGTCATGCAGCCGCTTGATCTCTGTCCGCATCTCGACGCGCAGCTTGGCATCAAGGTTGGAGAGCGGCTCGTCGAACAGGAACAGGTCGGGGTCACGCACGATCGCCCGGCCCATCGCCACGCGCTGCCGCTGCCCGCCAGACAGTTGCGCCGGCTTGCGGTCGAGCAGGTGCTCGATCTGCAGCAGCTCGGCCGCGCGCTGCACCGCCGCCTCGCGCTCCGCCTGCGGCACCTTCCGCATCTCGAGCCCGAAGCCGATATTCCGCCGCACCGCCATCGTCGGGTAGAGCGCGTAGCTCTGGAACACCATGGCGATGTTGCGGTCCTTGGGGTGCACGTCGTTGACGTTGCGCTCCCCGATCACCACGTCGCCGCCCGAACTCGGCTCGAGCCCGGCGATGATCGACAGCAGCGTCGATTTCCCGCAGCCCGATGGCCCCAGCAGCACCAGGAACCCGCCATCCTCGAGTTCGAGGTCGATGTTCTTGAGCACCTCGAGCGCGCCGAAGCTCTTGCGCACGCCCTTGATCGACAGTGTGGCCATGCGCCTACCCCTTGACTGCGCCGGCGGTGATACCGGCTACCATGACGCGCTGCACGAGGGCGAACAGCACGATCACGGGAATGATGGAAATGATGCCGCCGGCCGCCAGCATGCCCCAGGGCAGCTGGAACTCGCCGACCATCAGCTGCAGGCCGACCGGCCACGTCCGCGACCCTGTCGAGGAGGTCAGCATCAGCGCAAACAGGTACTCGTTCCACGCCGCGATGGCGACGAACACGCAGGTCGCCACCAGCCCGTTCCGCGCGATCGGGATGACGATGCGGAACATTGCCCCGATGCGGGTCGAGCCGTCGATGCGCGCCGCGCTCTCGAGCTCCCTGGGCGCTGCGTCGAAGAAGCCCTTCAGCATCCACACGAACAGCGGCAGCAGGAAGCTCGTATAGGCAATCGCCAACCCGAGGCTCGTATCGAACAGCTTCAGGTTCCGCATCACGATGAACAGCGGAATGATCATCAGCACGGCCGGGAACATGCGGACCACGAGGTAGCCCAGCATCAGCGGCGTGCGGCCCGGGAAGTGATAGCGCGAGAAGGCGTAGGACGCGATCGTGCCGGTGAACAGGCAGATCGCCACCGTCATCGTCGTGGTCACCAGCGAGTTGACCACCAGCACCGGATAACCCGACTGGTTCCACAGCTTGATGTAGTTCTCCACCGTGAAGCGGGTCGGGAAATACACCATCGTGCGGGTGACAATGTCGTCCTCCACCTTGAACGAGGTCAGCAGCATCCACAGCAGCGGCCCGATGCTGAGCACCGACAGAAAGATCAGGATGCCGTAGCTTAGGATATTCCAGCCGAGGTTTGAGCGGGAGCGGGTCTGGGCCATGGCGCTAGTCCTGGTTGACCTTGCTGAGCCGGATATAGGCCCAGGCGAATAGCATCAGCAGCACGAACATCACGGTCGAGAGCGCGCCGGCATAGCCAAAGTTGAATTCGGAATAGGCGCTTTCGAACGCATACAGGCTCAGCACCTGCGTCGATCGTCCCGGTCCGCCCTGCGTCAGGATCAGCAGCAGGTCCGGCGAGTTGACGAGCCCGATGACCCGCAGGATCACCGCTGCGGCGATGATGGTGCGCAGCATCGGCAGCGTGATCAGTCGCAGCTGCGCGAACGCCCCGGCCCCATCGATGTCGGCGGCCTTGTAGAGGTCGGCCGGAATGCCCTTCAGCCCCGCCATGATCAGCAGCGTGAAGAACGGAAAACTGTGCCAGGCCTCGATGAAGATCGCCGCCGCCATGGCGGTCGTCGGGTCGGCGAACCACGCCTTGTACTCGGTGAGCATCCCGAGCTTGACCATGAGGTCGTTGATCACCCCGACGCGCGCGTCGAGCATCAGCGCCCACATGTTGCCTGCCACCACATTGGGCAGGAAATACGGGATCAGGATCAGCACCGCGAAGACCTTGCTGCCGGGCAGGTTGCGGTTGAGCGCCAGCGCCGCGATCAGCCCGACGAGGAACTCGATGACGATCGAGACCGTCACCCACACTGCCGTGTTGCGCAGCGACAGCCAGAAGATCGGGTCGCCCAGCATGCGCTCATAGTGCTTCAGCCCCACGAAGGCGCCATTGCCTGCCGGCCGGTTGAGCCGCATCTCGGTGAACGAAAGCTGGAAGCCGTAGACCGTCGGGAACAGCACGATCGCCGTGATCAGCAGCGCCGAAGGCAGCAGCAGCAGGTACATCCAGTACCGCGTCTCGCTCAGTTCCCCGAGCAGCCGCATCGGGGTCACGGCGTCCCAGATGTTACGCGGCGGCGGCATGGCGGTGATAGCAGGGCCTCGGCTCATCAAAGCTCCAACTCAAAGTGCGAGTTTGATCGGTCGGGGGAGGAGGGGCGGCCGGGTTGACCGGCCACCCCCAATCGATCAGGCGATGGCCTGGGCCAGCCCCTCGATGATCTGGTCGGCAGCCTGCTCGGCCGTTGCCTGCCCGATCAGGATCTGCTGCAGCGCCGGCAGCACGGTGGATTGTGCCCAGCCGGCGGCACCTGGGAAGCTCGGCTGCGGAATGCCAAAGCCGAGCGTGTCGGACGCCGCCTTGTACATCGGGTTGCCGCCGATGCGGTCATCGCCCGCCGCGACAGTCGAGGCCGGGAAGTAACCGGTCTTTTCAAGGAACGCGACGGCCGCGTCCGGCTCGCCCCAGAACTTGATCCACTCCCAGGCCGCGTCCGCACCGTCTTCCTTGGTGATGCAGTTGTAGGCATAGGCGAGGCGCGCCACGCGGGTCGCCGGGCCGGCCGGCATCGCGAACGTGCCGAACTCGACGCCTGGCTTCAGCTTGGACGCGATATCCTGGTACGAGCCCGTGTGGTGCCAGATCATGGCGGTCTGCCCGGTCTGGAAGCCCGAGATCACCTGCTGGAACCCGTCATTCGCGGCGCTCGGCGGCACCGCCTTGTCCTTGACGAGGAGGCCGGCATACCAGTCGAGCGCCTTGACCACGATGTCGCGGTCAAGCCCGATCGTGCCGTCGGCAGACTTCACCGGAGACCCGAAGGCTTCGATCACGTTGACCACGAAGTTCTGGCCGCCGGGGCCGCCACGCAGGCCGAAGCCATAGCGCCCCTTGGCCGGGTCGGTCAGCTTGATCGCCGCATCGCGGAACTCGTCGTAGGTGGTCGGCGCGGCAAGGCCGGCCTCGTCGAACCAGTCCTTGCGGTAGTAGCCCCAGTCGACGAACGTGAAGCCCGGAACGCCGTAGAGCTTGCCGTCCTTGCTGATCGAGGCGAAGCGGGAGTCGTCGAAATCGCCCCGCCGTTCCCACGCCGCGATGCGGTCCGTCATGTCGATGAGCGCGCCCATGGCGAGCAGGTCCTCGAACCGTTCCGAGGAGACCATCGTCACGTTGGGACGCGCATCGCCCACCACGGCCGCCGTGATCTTGGCCATGAAATCGGGGTTGGGAATGTTCTCGGGCGTCACTGCGACGTCCGGGTGCGCCGCCTTGAACAGCGCCATCACCGACTCGAGGCCCGCAGCTTCGGACTGGCTGGTGAATGTGTGCCAGTAGTTGATGCTGGCCGTCTGCGCGAAAGCGCTGGTGATCGGCGTCAACGTCGATGCAGCCAGCAGGCCACCGCCCAACTTGAGGACCGATCGCCGGTCAAACCTGGTCGTCATAGTATCCTCCTCCGATGATCGTTCACTTGTGTGAACTGATATATTAGTGCCATGGTACTAGGCCGCGTGGGGGCGTCAAGCGCTCGGTCACTTCGACCTTCGTCAGGCACGTCTCGTCGAGCTGCTTCCAGTCATACGCGTAGCCGAGGCCCGGCTCGTCGCTGACCGTCAGGTTGCCGTCGACGATGGCCAGCTTGCCGAGCTTGGAAAGCCCGTTGATCTGCTCCTCGTCCATGATCAGCTGCTCGTAATAGTCGTTGTTCGAGATCGCAGCGCAGATCTGCGCGTTCTCGAGGCTCATGCCGTGCACCTGGGCCCGCATGCCGTGGCTTTCGCCCAGATGCGCCACCTTCATCGAGCCGGTGAAACCGCCTTTGTAGAAGGCCGAGACGCGCACCATGTCGAGCGCCTTGTTCTCGATCCAGGTCGCCATGTTGCCATGCACGCCGTCCGAAGTTTCGGCCGCGAGGATCGGAATGTCGAGCTTCTCGCAGAGCTTTGTATAGGCCCCGAGATGGAACTCGCGCATCGGCTCCTCGTACCACAGGAATCCAAGGTCCTGGATCGCCTTGCCGAACTCGAGCGCGTTCACGTAGTCCCAGCCCGCCGAGCCGTCGAACATCAGGTCCGCATCGTCACCAACCCACTTGCGCAGGTTCGTGCACAGCTCGATGTCGCGCTTCACAGGGCCGCCCCAGGCGTGCAGCTTGAACGCCTTGAACCCCAGGTCGCGGCTCATCTTGATGTAGCGTTCGTACTCGCCCATCGTCGGCCAGGTGACCGTCGACGCATAGGCCGGCACCACGCGGTCGTCACCGCCGAGCATTTGGTAGATCGGCATCTTGGCATGCTGCGATTTGACGTCCCAGCAGAGCACATCGAGCATGCCGAGCGCCCGCATGTGGATTTCCTCGATCCGGTCGATTTCCCAGATCATCCGCCACAGCCGCTCGGTCAGCAGCGGGTTCTCGCCGATGAACTCGTGGTAGCGCCGGCGCACCAGGTCGACCACCGCCTCGCCGCGCCCGATTTCCATCGCGCCATAGAGACCGGTATCGGTCTCCATCCGGATCACGGCCTTGCGGGGCTTCGAGCCGCGCGGAATATCGCCATGCGAACCGGGAATGCCGTCGCGCCAGATGAACTTCGGCCCTGGCTCGTGCTCGACCAGCCAAGCGGTGAAACCAGTGATCTTCATGTAGTCCTCCAAGACCTTCGAATAGCTGTCGCCGTCATCCCTTCTCGGCCCCCGACAGGGTCCCCGAGCGGACGAACCGCTGTGCGACGATGAAAATGAGCAGCACCGGCAGGATCACGAGGATCGCCGCGAGGATGACCTCGGGCTTCTTGATCGGCACATCATTGGCCGGCAGGTTGCTGAGCGCCCCCGAGGTCGAGATCAGCACCGTGAGCCCCACCGGCAGGTTGTAGAGCTTGTCGTCGCTGAGCAGCACGAAGGCGAGGAAGTAGTTGCTCCAGATGCCGATGAAGCTGAAGAACGCTACCAGCGCGATGATCGGCCGGGCCAGCGGCAGGGCGATCCGGGTGAACAGCTCGAACCGGTTGGCGCCATCCACCCGCGCCGAGTCCATCACGCCCTTGGGCAGCGAGGTCGAAAAGTAGACATAGGTGAGGTAGACGCCGAACGGGAAGAACCCCGAGACGAGGATCATCCCGGCATACGAGTTGTTGAGCCCCAGCAGGTTCATCTCGAGAAAGATCGGCAGCACCACCGCCGTCGACGGGGTGATCATCGCGATCAGCGTCACCACGAGGATCAGCTTGCG
>CAMDAL010000060.1 GCA_945888565.1 Devosia equisanguinis
AAACGCCGCGATCCAGACGATGCCCGGCGACAGCCGGGTCAGCATCGGCCGGTCCGGCCCGATGGCGAACGGCACGATCACCCCGACCATGACGAAGAACAGCACCAGCACCATCGCCTCGCCGCCGGCCCGGAAGGCCAGCTTCAGCTCGCGACCGAGAAGCGCAGAGAACGCCGTCATGCCAGCACCAGCGTAGCGATGCCGGCCGGATCGGCGAGCGGCAGGTCGTGGTGCGTGGCGATAACAGCCATGCCACCGCTGGCCCGATGGCCGTCGATCAACTGCCCGAGCAGCGCTTCGCCCGCCGCATCGAGCGCGGCGCTCGGCTCGTCGAGCAGCCACAGCGACCGCGGCGACACCAGCAGCCGCGCCAGCGACAGGCGGCGCAACTGGCCGGAACTAAGGTAGCCGGTTTCGAGCCCGGCGAGCGTAGCGATGCCGACGCGCTCCAGCGCTGCCTCGATGGACACGCCGCCCGTCCCGTACATGTCGCGCCAGAAGCGCAGGTTTTCGGCCACCCCGAGCCGGGACTTCAGCCCGCTCTGGTAGTTGAGGAGGTGCAGCGCCACGGGCTCGATGCCCTCGACGGTGCCCGCCTCGGCCCGCACGATACCGGCCAGCGTCATCAGCAGCGTCGACTTGCCGACCCCATTGGCGCCGCGCACCAGCAGCACGCCGCCCGGCGCAAGGTCGAAATCCAGCGCCTCGAACAGCAGCCGTTCGCCGCGGCGCACGGCAAGGCCGCGCACACGGATAGAAGCGGCGGCACTGGCTTCCGGCTCACTCATGGCGACATGCCTAAAGAAACCAAGTCCGTACTGGCAAGCGTCATCGTGTTTGACTATAAGCGCCTTCACAGATTGGAATGTTTCCAGTCAACCCATATTGCCCCCCGGTCCAACGGGACTTTCCGGTCCCGCGTCAGGGCCGTGGCGGCGCCTTGCAACACCAAGCGCGAAGGCTCGCCCGTGACCTCGAAATCCCTCGACAGCTTCAAGTCCAGAACGACGATCACCGTCGGGGACAAGACGTACACGTACTTCTCCATCCCGCTGGCCGAGAAGCACGGGCTGCAGGGCGTTTCGCAGCTGCCCCACTCGATGAAGGTGGTGCTGGAAAACCTGCTGCGCTTCGAGGATGGCATCACCGTCACCCGCGCCGATATCGAAGCGGTGGCGAGCTGGCTCGTTACCCGCATGTCGGAGCATGAAATCAGCTACCGCCCGGCCCGCGTGCTGATGCAGGATTTCACCGGCGTCCCCGCCGTGGTCGATCTCGCCGCGATGCGCGATGCCACCGCCAAGCTCGGCGCCGATCCGCAGAAGATCAACCCGCTGGTGCCGGTCGATCTCGTCATCGACCACTCGGTGATGGTGGATAGCTTTGGCACGCCGCTCAGCTTCCTGCAGAACGTCGATCTCGAATACGAGCGCAACGGCGAACGCTACGAATTCCTGCGCTGGGGGCAGAAAGCCTTCGACAACTTCCGCGTCGTGCCGCCCGGCACCGGCATCTGCCACCAGGTGAACCTCGAATACCTGGCCCAGACCGTCTGGACCCGCAAGGACGAGGACTCGGGCGAGATGTACGCCTATCCGGACACGCTGGTGGGCACCGACTCGCACACCACCATGGTCAACGGCCTCGCCGTGCTCGGCTGGGGCGTCGGCGGCATCGAGGCCGAAGCCGCCATGCTCGGCCAGCCGATCACCATGCTGATCCCCGAAGTCGTCGGCTTCAAGATGACCGGCCAGATCAACGAGGGCATCACCGCCACCGACCTGGTGCTCACCGTCACCGAGATGCTGCGCAAGAAGGGCGTGGTCGGCAAGTTCGTCGAATTCTACGGCCCCGGCCTCGACTATCTCAGCCTCGAAGACCAGGCGACCATCGCCAACATGGCGCCCGAATATGGCGCCACCTGCGGCTTCTTCCCGGTCGATGAGGATACGCTCACCTACCTCGAGACCTCGGGTCGCGATGCCGAGCGCGTGGCGCTGGTGAAGGCCTATTCCGAAGCGCAGGGCATGTATCGCACCGCCGCTTCGCCCGATCCGGTCTTTACCGACACGCTCGAACTCGACCTCACCACCGTGGTCCCTGCCCTTGCCGGCCCGAAGCGCCCGCAGGATCGCGTGGCGCTCACCGATACCGCGGTGAAGTTCGCCGAGGCGATGAAGGACCTCGCCGGCGGCCGCAAGGAGCGCACCGCGCTCCCCGGCTCGGTCGGCGAGAGCCGCTTTGTCGATGAAGGCGCCACCGGCGTCGACGATATCCCCGAAGAGGCGGCGTTCCCGGTGAAGGGCGCCGATTACGGCCTCGATGACGGCCATGTGGTGATCGCCGCCATCACCTCGTGCACCAACACCTCGAACCCCAACGTGCTGGTGGCCGCCGGCCTCCTCGCCCGCAAGGCCCGCGCCAAGGGCCTGACCAGCAAGCCTTGGGTAAAGACCTCGCTCGCCCCCGGCTCGCAGGTGGTGACCGACTACCTGAACGCTGCAGGCCTGTCGGCCGATCTCGATGCGCTCGGCTTCAACCTCGTGGGCTATGGCTGCACCACCTGCATCGGCAATTCCGGCCCCCTGCCGGAGGCGATCAGCGCTTGCATCAACGACAACGACCTCGTGGCCGTGTCGGTGCTGTCGGGCAACCGCAACTTCGAAGGCCGCGTGAACCCCGACGTGCGCGCGAACTACCTCGCGTCCCCGCCGCTGGTGGTCGCCTATGCGCTGGCCGGCACCATGCACCGCGACCTCACCACCGAGCCGCTCGGCACCGGGTCGGACGGCCAGCCGGTCTACCTCAAGGACATCTGGCCGACCAACGCCGAGATCGCCGAAGTGGTCCGCAAGGTCATCACCCCGAAAATGTTCCTCGGCCGCTACTCGGACGTCTTCAAGGGCGACGAAAACTGGCAGGGCATCGCCGTCGATGGCGGCGAAACCTACAAGTGGAACTCCGGCTCGACCTACGTGCAGAACCCGCCCTACTTCGAGGGTCTGTCGATGGAGCCGGCTCCGGTCACCGACATCGTCGAGGCCCGCGTGCTCAGCCTGTTCCTCGATTCAATCACCACCGACCACATCTCGCCCGCCGGCTCGTTCAAGGCCGGCACCCCGGCCGGCAAGTACCTGGTCGAACGCCAGGTCGCCCCGAAGGACTTCAACTCCTACGGCGCGCGCCGCGGCAACCATGAAGTGATGATGCGCGGCACCTTCGCCAATATCCGCATCAAGAACCAGATGGTACCGGGCGTCGAAGGCGGCTTCACCAAGGGTCCCAACGGCGACACCATGGCGATGTACGACGCGGCGATGGCCTTCCAGGCCTCCAACACGCCGCTGGTGATCTTCGCCGGCAAGGAATACGGCACCGGCTCGTCGCGTGACTGGGCCGCCAAGGGCACCCGCCTGCTCGGCGTCCGCGCCGTGATCGCCCAGAGTTTCGAGCGCATCCACCGCTCGAACCTGATCGGCATGGGCGTCCTGCCGTTGCAGTTCGCCGACGGCGAAAGCTGGCAGACCCTGAAGCTCGACGGCACCGAGACGGTGTCGATCGAGGGGCTCACGACGCTGACCCCGCGCTCGGACGTGCAGGTGAAGATCGTCCACTCGGACGGCCGCATCGACATGATCACCACCCGCTGCCGCATCGATACGATCAACGAGCTGGAATACTACCAGCACGGCGGCATCCTGCACTACGTGCTCAGGAATCTCGTCGCGGCGTAAGCGACTGATTCACGTGAAGCAAAGGGGCTGGCCGCAAGGCCGGCCCCTTTTTGTTTTCCGGCGCCGAGCGCGCCAGTGGTCCTCCCCTGCGAAGCGGGGGAGGGGGACCAGCCGAAGGCTGGTGGAGGGGGCGTCGCACGACAAAGATATATCTTACACCGCATCTTGAACCCACCCCTGCCCAGATACATCTTACCCCTATCGTAAGATATATCTTGGAGCACGCACATGCATGATCATGATCACCGGTGGGACCGCAACTGGCGTCGCATGGAGGCGATGGCGCGGCGTGGCTTCCGCAACTTCGGCGGGAACTTCAACTTCAACATGGGTGGCCAGGGCGGCCCCGGCCAGGGGAGCGGCAATGACTGGGGCGGCAATTTCCGCATCGGCCGCATGCTGGCCTCGGGCGACCTGCGCCTCGTCGCGCTCTACCTGATCGAGCAGCAGCCCCGGCACGGCTACGACCTGATCAAGGCGGTCGAGGAGAAGTCGCACCACATCTATTCGCCAAGCCCCGGCATCGTCTACCCGGCGCTCACCTTCCTCGAGGAGGCGGGCTACGTCACCTCGGCGATCGATGGCAACAAGAAGCTCTACACCATCACCGACGAGGGCCGCACGCACCTCGCCGACAACCGCGAAGCCATCGAATCCACCCTCGATTTCCTCGGCAAGGCCGGGGCGCGGATGGAAAAGTGGCGCAAGCAGTGGCAGTCTGGCAACTTCCCGTTCTCCGAAGAGCAGCGCGAGCAGTTTCGCGACGGCTGGCCCTTCGGTGGTCGCGGCGAGCAGCATCCCCACGCCCCCGGTGAGCATGGTGGCCCGCACCATCACCACGGCCCGGGCGATGTCGGTCCGCGCCCCGATCGCGACATCGATGACGTCGCCCCCGAGGTCACCGATGCCCGCAAGGCGCTGAAGAAGGCGATCAAGGAAGCGGTGCGCCGCGGCCCCGAGGAAGAAATCCGCGTCGCCGAAATCCTCCGCCGCGCCGCGCAGGAAATCCGCTCGGGCCTCAGGGAAGACACCACCGAAGTCGACCTCGGCTAGGGTCGATCATTCCAATGACCAATGCGCCCCGGTCGCAAGGCCGGGGCGTTTTGATTTACGGCAGCCGGCGAAACGGCTTAAGCATGGGGCGTGGCGAGGAGAACGGCCGAAGTGAACGACATGCTTCCCATCCGGGGTGACCGCGCAAAGGCAGCCGCCGGCGTCGTGGCCCGCCTCACCGGCGTGATCCGCAAGGATCGCCTGATGACCGACCCGGTGATGACCTACGCCTATTCGGGCGATGCCAGCCACTACCGGCTCGAGCCCGCCGTGGTGGTGATCGTCAACACCGAGGACGAGGTCCGCGCCGTCATCGCCGCCGCCCGCGCCGAAGGCCTGCCGCTCACCTTCCGCGCCGCCGGCACCTCGCTCTCGGGCCAGGCCATCACCGATGGGGTGCTCGCCGTGCTCGGCGACGGCTGGCGCAAGCTCGTGGTGCACGAAGGCGCCGAACACGTCACGCTCGGCCCCGCCAACATCGTCGCCAACGTCAACAAGGCGCTGAAGCCCTTCAACCGCAAGATCGGGCCCGACCCGGCGAGCCAGGCCACCTGCAAGATCGGCGGGGTGGTGAACAACAACTCGTCGGGCATGTGCTGCGGCGTCGCCTACAACACCTACCACACCATGACGCGTCTCCGGGTGATGCTGGTCGATGGCACGGTCCTCGATTCCGGCGACCCGCAGTCAGTGGCAGAATTTCGTGGCCTACACGCCGAACTTTTGCAGCAGATCAGCGATCTGCACCACGAAGTGATGGCGGATTCCGACCTCGTGGCGCTGATCCGCGAGAAGTACCGGATCAAGAATACCGTCGGCTATTCGATCAATGCGCTGATCGATTTCCACGACCCCATCGACATCCTGATCCACCTGATCGTCGGTTCGGAGGGCACGCTCGGCTTCGTTTCCGAGGTGACCTACCGCACCATCCCCGAGCACCCCCACAAGGTGACGGCGCTCGTCCCCTTCCCGGACCCACACTCGTGCGGCCGCGCCATCACCCGCCTCGCCAATGGCGGCGTGCAGCAGACGCATGGCGTGACCTCGGCGGAATATCTCGAGCGCCGGGCCTTGCAGGCCGTGGCGCACCTGCCCGTTATGGCGCCATACGAACGCTTCTTCACCGAGCACTCCCCGGCCATGCTGGTGGATGTGTCGGCGGAGAGCCCGGAGGAACTGGCGAAGGAAATCGCCATCGCCACCGCCATCCTCGCCGAGGAAGGCGCGACGGACATCGACTTCGGCGACGGGGATGGCGAGCGGGCGCATCAACTCTGGGACATGCGAAAAGGCTTCATCCCGATGTTCGGGGCCACCCGGCCCAAGGGCACGACGATGCTGACCGAGGACGTCGCCGGCCCGGTCGAGCGGCTCGCCGACTTCGTCATCGACATGCGCAAGCTGCTGGACGAGTACGGGTACTATGACGGCGTACTGTTCGGCCACGCCCTCGCCGGCAACCTGCATTTCCAGATGGCGGCAGATTTCGGCAACCCCGAGGAAGTCGACCGCTTCGACCGCTTCTCGGTGGCGCTCGGCGAACTGGTATCGGTGCAGTATGGCGGCTCGCTGAAGGCCGAACACGGCACCGGGCGGGCGATTGCCAGCTTCGTCGAGCTCGAATGGGGCACGACGGCCTACCGGGTGATGCACCGGATCAAGGCGCTGTTCGACCCCGAGGGCCTGCTCAATCCGGGCGTGCTGCTGAACGCCGACCCGCAAGTGCATGTGCACGACCTGAAGCGCATGCCGCTGGCCGACCCGGTGGTCGACCTCTGCATCGAGTGCGGCTTCTGCGAGCCGGCCTGCCCCAGCCACCACATGACCCTGAGCCCACGCCAGCGCATCGTCGTGACGCGCGAGAAGGCGCGGCTCAAGGCCTCGGGCGAGAATCCGGCGAAGCTCGCCGAAATGGAAAAACTGTTCGAGTACGCGGGGCTCGCCACCTGTGCGGCCGGCAATGTCTGCGCCCTTCGCTGCCCGGTGGGCATCGAAACCGGTACCATGGTGCTCGGCGAACGCGCCCGGCGGCGGACCGATGCCGAGCGGCGCACCGCGCATCTCGTCGGCGGCCATACCCTGGCGGTGGAACGCTCGATGAAACTCGCGGTGGGGGCGAATGCCTTCAGCCGCACCATCATCGGCGATGGCGCCACCGATGCGCTGGCCAAGTTCGCGCGCGGTATCACCGGCGGGGCGATTCCGCGCGTCTCGCGGGCGTTGCGGCCGGGGCCGGCGTCCCCGAAGGTCGCGGCGAAGGGCGGCGAGCGCGTGGTGTATTTCCCCAGTTGCGCCACCCGCATGTTCGGCGCGCCGACGCGCGAGAACGGCATGCTCCCGGCCACCGACGCCATGGTGACGCTGCTGCAGCGTGCCGGCTTCGATCCTGTGGTGCCCGAGCACGCCGACGGCGACTGCTGCGGCCAGCCATTTCTCTCCAAGGGCTTCCCGGAGGAAGCTGAGCGCGTCGGCGCCCCGACGCGAGTGAAGCTCGACACCCTCGCCGAGGCCGGCCGCTACAAGGTCGTGACCGACGCCTCGACCTGCGCCAAGCACCAGAAGGAGCATCCCGGCACCGCGCCCGTGGCGGATTCGGCCGAGTTTCTGCTCGCCCACGTGCTGCCCAAGCTGACCATCGTAAAGAAGGTGCCGGCCGTCGCGGTGCACCACAACTGCTCGGCCCAGAGGCTGAAGGAGCAGGCGGCGATCAACGCCCTCGCTGCCGCCATCGCCGAGAAGGTGGTGGTGCTCGACGCAATCAGCTGCTGCGGCTTTGCCGGCGACAAGGGCCTGTTCCTGCCCGAGCTGAACGAACACGCCACCCGCTTCGGCAAGGCCCAGATCCCGCCCGACTGCACCATGGGCATCTCCACCGTCTCGACCTGCGCCACCGGCCTCACCGAACGCATGGCCATTCCGTTCTTCTCGATCGCCAGCGTGCTGGAGATGGTGAGCGCGCCTGATCGATGAGACCGCACCCGCTGTTCAAGGATCGCACGATCCCGACCGTCCAAGCGCTGGGGAGCTTTACCTTGCGCGCCCTCACGGTCGGCGACCTTGACCGGGATTTCGGCGCCGTCATGGAAAGTGCCGCCGACATCAAGGCGGCGAACCCGGGATCGAGCTGGCCAGAGGGCCTGACCCGGGATGCGAACCTGCTCGACCTTGCGTGGCATCAGCGGGAGTTCGAATCGCTCCGCAGCTTCGCCTGGGTGATCGAGGACAGCGACGGGATGTATCTCGGCTGCCTGTATGTCTACCCCGCGCTGACCGGAGAGAAGGCCGCCGACGTCCGGTGGTGGTGGCGCTCCGGAACGGTGGTGGCGAGGACGAGTTTCCGCGAAATGCTCCTTGAATGGCTTGCCAGCCCAGATTGGCCGCCGCTGAGATACGAGCTGCAGCCCGACTAGACTTACGCCCGCCGGAATTCCCTGCTAACTCCGGGCACATGACCGAAGTTTTGATCGATAGCCTGGGCCAGCATGGCGATGGCATAGCCGAAATCGGGCTCGACCGCGTGTTCGTGCCCTTCACCCTGCCGGGCGAGAGGGTGGAGATCGTGCGCGACGGTGAACGCGGCACGCTGCTCTCGATCCTCGAGCCGAGCGCCGAGCGGGCCGAACCGATCTGCCCGTATTTTGGCACCTGCGGCGGCTGTTCGCTGCAGCACCTGAACCGCGAGAGCTACGCGAAGTTCAAGCGCGAGCTGGTGGTGACGGCGCTGGCGCATGCCGAAGTGGAAACAGTGGTCGAGCCGCTGATCGATGCCACCGGCATCGGACGTCGGCGCGCCACGCTGCATATGCGGAAGGCCGCCGCCGGCTACATGCGGGCGAAGTCGCACGAGGTGCTCGATATCGACGCCTGTCCGATCCTCGTGCCGGTACTGTCGCGCAACGCGCCGCGCATCGCGCGCGCGCTGCATGCGCTAGCCGGCGATGGCGATGTCAGCTTCACCGCCACCGATACTGGCCTCGACATGTCGGTGAAGTCGGAACGCAAGCTGAAGCCGGCGCAACTGGGCGAGTTCGCCCGCACCCACAAGCTGGCGCGGCTCACCTTCAACGGCGATCCGGTGTTCATGGCACATCCGCCGGCGGTGAAGATGGGGCGCTCGCTGGTCGAAATCCCGCCCGCGAGCTTCCTGCAGGCGACCGAAGCGGCGGAAGCGACGCTGGCGCGGCTGGTTGTCGAGGGCGTTGGCAAGGCCAAGGCCGTGGCCGACCTGTTCTCGGGCGTCGGGCCGTTCGCGCTCCGCCTCGCCGAGACCGCCCGCGTCTATGCCGCCGACAGCGACCGGCAGGCGATCGCCGCGCTGATCAAGGCCTTCAACCACACGCAGGGGCTGAAGCCGGTCGAGGCCAAACCGCGCGACCTGTTCCGCGACCCGCTGGCGCCGATCGAACTCGCCCCCTTCGATGCCGTGGTGTTCGATCCGCCGCGCGCCGGTGCCGAGGCGCAGTGCCGGGAACTGGCGCGATCCAAGGTGAAGACGGTGGTTGCGGTATCGTGCGACCCCAAGACCTTCGCCCGCGACGCCGCGATCCTGATCGCCGGTGGCTTCCAGCTCGACCGCGTCACCCCGGTCGATCAGTTTGCCTACTCGACGCATGTGGAGGTCGTGGGGGTATTCCGGCGGTGACAGTCAAACCCCGCACCACCCATGCCGAACTCGGCGAAGGCTTCTTCGATGCCGTCCGTCCCGCCCAATTTCCCGAGAACATTCTGCGCTATCGCAACCAGCGCGCTGCTGCGACTGTCGGGCTCGACCTGCTAAGCGACGCACAGTGGGTGGACCATTTTGGCCGCTTCGAACCGCTGCCCGGCTCGTTCAGCCAGCCGCTGGCGCTGCGCTATCACGGCCACCAGTTCCAGACCTACAACCCGGATCTCGGCGACGGCCGCGGCTTCCTCTTCGCCCAGCTCGAGGATCAGCGCGATGGGCGGCTGATGGACCTCGGCACCAAGGGCTCGGGCCGCACCCCGTGGTCGCGCGGCGGCGATGGGCGGCTGACGCTGAAGGGCGGCGTGCGCGAGGTGCTGGCGACCGCGATGCTCGAAGCCCTCGGCGTCGACACCTCGAAGTCGCTGAGCCTGATCGAAACCGGCGAGGAACTGGAGCGCGGCGACGAGCCGTCGCCGACACGCGGCTCGGTGCTGGTGCGGCTGAGCCACTCACATGTGCGGATCGGCTCGTTCCAGCGCCTGAGCTACCTGCAGGAGCCGGAGCGGCTTCGCGAGTTGCTCGACCACTCGGTGAAGCACTACTACCCGGCGCTGTGGACCGAAGGGGACAACGGCCGGGCCGCAAAATTCCTCGGCGCGGTGAGTGAAGCGGTGGCCGAGACCGGCGCGAACTGGATCGCCGCCGGCTTCGTGCACGGCGTGCTCAACACCGACAACATCAACATCACCGGCGAGAGCTTCGACTACGGCCCGTGGCGCTTCCTGCCGACCTATGACCCGGTCTTCACCGCCGCCTATTTTGACCAGAACGGCCTCTATGCCTTCGGGCGGCAGCCGGACGTGCTGGCATGGAACCTGACGCGGCTTGCCGAAGTGCTGCTGCCGCTGGGCGAACATCCCGAACTCGAGGCGGGGCTGAACCGGTTCTGGCCGAAGTTCCAGACGGCGGTCTGGGGCGCCGTGCGGCGGCGGCTCGGGCTGCAATCGCTCGGCATCGAGGCGGATTCGACGCTGGTGCAGGAGGTGTTCAACTTCCTCCACGAAACGCAGATGCCGTACGAGCAGTTCTTCTTCGACTGGCGCGGCGGCGACGGTTCGCGCGCCATGCGGAGCCCGGCGGCCGCGCACTATCGCAGCCCTTCGTTCGAGACGCTGGCCGGCCTGCTCGCGGCCCATCCGAGGGCTGACGATGCCAACCTCGACCACCCGTACTTCGCTCGCGAGACACCGCGCACCATGCTGATCGACGAGATGGAGGCCCTGTGGGCCCCGATCGCCGAGCGCGACGACTGGGCCCCGCTCGTGGCCGCCCTCGACGAGATCGAGGAGATGCGGCAGGCCTACTCGGCCGGCTGAGCCGACCGCAGGTCGGCGGCGCGAGCCGGCAGGTGGTCATAGAAGCCCTTCAGTCCAGGCTCGATCTGCCGGGCCAGAGCCATGCACTCGGCGATGGCGCCGCGCGCGTCCCGCCCGTCGCGTAGCGCCGCCAGCGCCTCGGCGTGGCTGGCGCGCAGCAGGCGGAACGTGCCGGTCTCGGCCATCGCCTTGTCGCCGACGAGGATGTGGATCGGCACCCGCCCCGCCTTGCCTTTGAGCGCGACGGCCCCAGCCTCCAGCATGGCGAAATCCGGCGCGGCGCGACGCAGCGGATCGGCGATGACGATATCGTAGCCGACTTCCTTGCAGCACCCCTCGACCCGGCTCGCGACATTCACCGTATCGCCAAGCGCCGAGTAATCGAAGCGCGTATCGAGTCCCATATTGCCCACCAGCGCCTCGCCGGTACTCAGCCCGATGCCGATGCCCAGCCGGTCGACGGGCGCCCCGGCGGCCCTGAGCCCGAACGCATCGCGATCATTCAACTCGGCGAGCCGCCGCCGCATGCCGAGCGCCGCTTCGAGCGAACGCTCCTCGTGGCCCGGAACATCCACCGGAGCGTTCCAGAATGCCATGATCGCGTCACCGATGAACTTGTCGATAGTGCCGTACTTGCCGACGATCTCGGCCCCCAGCGCCCCGAACAGCGTGTTGAGGATGGCGAGGATCTGTTTGGGCCCCAGCGTTTCGCTCAATGAGGTGAAGCCGCGCATGTCGGAGAACATCACGGTCACCTGCCGCATCTCGCCGCCGAGCTTTAGCCGGTCGCCGTTCTTCTCGATCTCGGCCAGCAGCGATGGCGCGACGTAGTAGCCGAAGGCGCGGCGGATCTGCTTTTTCTGCACGTCGGTGGTAAGAAAGCGCAGGAAGACGAGGCCCAGGTAGGTGAGCGTCAGCCCGATCAGCGGGAAGCTCGGATCGAGCATGATCCCCTGGTTGATGAACAGCCACCATGAGAGCCCGACCGAAGCGACGAGCGAGGCGAAGCCGGCGGCGAGCCCGGCGATCGGACCCAGCGTCAGGACGACCAGCACCAGGAGCGCGCCCAGCACCAGGAACTCGAACCATTCGAGCCCCTGCACCCAGTCGGGCCGGGTGAGGAAGGCGCCCGAGAGGATCTGCTCGATCGCCTGGGCGTGGATGGTGACGCCGGGCACGTTGTCGCCAAGCGTGGTGTTGTGGAGGTCAAGCAGGCCCGAGGCCGAGGTGCCGATCAGCACGATATGGCCCTCGAGCCGGTCGCGCAGTGAGCGGTATTGCGGGCCAAGCAGGTCTTTCGCGGAGACCGACAGGTTCGGGTCGGGGCGGCTGTAGTAGAGCCACAGGTCGCCGGTCGAGGTGGTGGGGATGGTGATATCGCCGACCCGCACCGCTTCGACATAGCCCTCCTCGGCGGTATCGCCGAACACCACCACGCCCGACAGCCCGAAGGCGATGCGCAGCGCTTCGAGCGGCAGCGTCGGGAACAGGGTGCTGCCATTGGTCCAGACCATCGGCAACCGCCGCACGGCGCTGGTTGACAGCTCGGTGTTGAGGCTCAGCGCCGCGAGCCCGGGCGCCGCATCGCGCAGTATCGGCAGCGGCGCGGCGACGCCAGTGAGGTAGGGGATCGACGCGGTCGGGTCCGGCCCGGAAATGGCGAAGCCGCCCTTGGCCGCGCCAGCGAGCGGCGGCGCGTCCGGCGTGCGCGAGAAGCCGAGAATCGAGGGCGTGCGGCCCAGCGCGGCAGCGAAGGTCGCATCATGGTCGGGCAAGGCTGCCGCATCGACACCGGGCAAGAGCGCGGCGAGCCGCTGCGGCGACATCCGGTCCGGTTCGGGGAACAGGATATCGAACCCCACGGCGGCCGCGCCGAGTTCGCCCAGCCGGTCGGCGATCGTCGCCAGCCGGTCGCGCGGCCACGGCCACTGCCCCAGTTCACGGAGCGACGCCTCGTCGATATCGACGACCCGCACGGGCAGGTGGGCGTCGGGCCGGGGGTGCAGCCGCTGGAAGAAGTCGAAGCCTATCTCGCGCGCCACCTGCACCGGAAACGGATCACCGACCCGCAACACCGTCAGCAGCACCACGATGACGAGGCCGACAAACGCGGGCAGCAGCCGGCGGAGCATGGTCGGACGGCGTCAGCCGCGGCCCTTGTCGTCGTAGGGGTCGTCCGGCTGGTTGCTATTGGTCGCCGGGTCTTCCTGCACGGTCGGCACCACCGAGCGGTTGAAGCACTCGCGCGCCTGCGTGATGCGGAACTGGCCGAGCAGCGGCGCCTGGTTGTCGGCATAGGGGAACATGCCGCGCATCTGGTTGCGCTCGGCATTGGTCATCTCGGTGGCAATGCCGAGGATCTCGGCCTCGGTGAGGTCGGCCATGCCGATCTCGCAGATGTCATCCACGGTGACGCAGCTTCCAGCCTTGTTACAGAGCACCACCGCGCCATGGTACAGAATCAGCGACATGTGGCGGCTGTCGCTGTTGAAATCGAAGCTGGTGCCGCGCACGCCAATCGTGCCGGTCGGCGTCTCGATCAGGTAGCGGTCCTTGGGGGCGCCGCCGGTGACGAAGCGGAAGGTGCCCGACAGCGCGTTGATGGCGAACTTGCCGCCCGAACCGTCGGCGCGCAGCAGGTAATCCTCGATCAGCAGCGATGAATTGGGGCCGACCACCAGCTTGCTAGCGTCGGAGAAGCGGATCTGCACCAGCCCGCGCGCATCGGTGACGACGCGATCGCCGATGAAGATGTCGGCGCCGACGGTGAGTTCCTTGATGCCGGCTTTCGTCTCGGCGCGGGCGTCGCGATCGACGTCGAGCGCCTTGCCGGTGGCATCGGCAAAGGCCGGGCCGGCAGCGAAACCGGCCAGAAATGTAAACAGCAAGACCAATGCACGCATCGAAACTCTCCTGCCTCCGCCGAACGCACCGGTTGGCGCGGACGCGTTGCCATAGCGCCCCTGAACCGTGGATGAATAGTGGCGTCCCAAGCTGACTATAGCGCAAAACTCTGGGCTTGCCTCACCCCGACTTGGCTGTAAGCATCTTGCTTCGGGGGAACGGCGCCGGGCACAAGGTGTCGATCGCGAGTGACAAGACTGGATGGTCGCACTATTCTTCCTGCTGTTCATCGGCCTGGAACTCAAGCACTACGTCGCCGACTACTTCATGCAGCCGGGCTGGATGCTGGCCGGGAAGGGCGATTTCCGCAAGGTCGGTGGCTACGCCCACGCCGGTATCCACGCCGGGATGAGCCTTGTGGTGCTGCTGGTCGCCGGCACACCCTGGCTGGCGCTGGTCGGGCTCGTGCTGGCCGAGTTCGTCGTCCACTACCTGCTCGATTATTCGAAGATCCACTATTCGAAGGGCGTGCATGTCGACACCCAGCCGCGCCGCTTCTG
>CAMDAL010000061.1 GCA_945888565.1 Devosia equisanguinis
CCCCGAACATCCAGGGCGACCTCCGCCCGACCGAACCAACCCAAGCCTAATCGCCAAGCGCCTCAGTGCCTCCAAGAGGCAGTTCCGAGCGACCCGCCTGATGCATTTTTGCTCCGGCCAGCCGATGCATTTTTACTCCGGCGTTGACAAGCAGGCCCGCGCCAGCATCGATGCATTGATGCTGAAGCTCGGGCAGACCATCGATGCGAAGGTCACCGGGCAGCTTGCGGCCGGACTAACGCAACTCGCCGCCGGCAAGGAGAGCTTCGTGCTGAAGCTCGCGACACCCCTGCCAACGGGTGCGGCGGTGACCATCCGGGTCGCTGCGACGCCGCAGGGGGCGCCCGCTGTGACGGTATCGATGCCCAACGCTGTACCCCAGGTTGCCCTGCCCCTGCCGCTGCCGGCGCCCATGACATCGCTGATGCAGGCGCAGGGGCAAATGCAGGGACAGGGGCAGGTTGGTGTTGCCCAGCCGGTCGCCTCTCCGACGCCTGCGGACGCGCCACAAATGCCCCCGCCGCAATTTCCGGTGCAGCCGGTGGTTCGGGCCTCCGCCGGCCCGGCCGGCGGCACGATACCGGTTGCGTCAACGCCGCCGGCCGCCTCACCGGTGCCTTCGCCCCAGCCAATGCTTGCGACGGGCAGTGTTGCGATGCCGGCGTCGCCACAAGCCCAACCGGTCGCGACGTCGACGATGACCCAGCCGGCAGCGCTGCCGCTCCAGCCAGGGGCGGGCGCCGTCGTGTCGACACCAGCCGCCACGCAGGTCGTGCCGCCAAATCTGTCACAAGCGCTGCCCGGTCCGGGACAACCTGCCGCCCAGGTGGCGCTGCCGGTCGCCCCGCCGGCAACGCCGGGCGCAGCGGTCGTGACTCCCTCGTCGCCCTCCGGTCCGCAACCCGGTGCCCCGGCAACCCCTGCAACGCCGGTTGCCGGTGCACCGATCACCGTCGCGACGACACCCGCCGCGACTGCTGTACCGGCACCTGCGGTGACACCGGCCGCCGCCCAGCCGCAGCCTGCTCTGCTCATGGCCGCCCCGCTGAACGCAGCGCCGCCGCAGCCGCTGCCGACCCGCGCCTCGCACTACCCGTTGCAGGTGCCGCAGGTCGAATCGTCCGTCGTGGCCCGGCAACTACCCCTCGCAGCCGCGCCGGTTGTTCCGTCACGGGCCGTGCCGCAGCCGCTGAACCTCGCCGATCCGGCCCAGGCGGCCGCCCGGCAGGACACCGTCGCGCCGTTGCTAGCGCGGCTGGCGGCCATCGTGACCGCTGCTGCGCCGACACTGCCACGGCCGCTGCTGGAGGTGGCGCAGCGGCTGCTTGCCAGCCGGGTCGACCTCAACCGCGCCGTACCGGACGGCAAGGCGCTCGAGACTGCGGTGATGCGGGCCGGCGTGCTGCTGGCCCCGCTGACCCGCCAAACCCCGGGCGACAGCAGGACTGCGCTGCTGGCGCTGCGCTCGGGCCTCGTCGGCCTGCTGGGAAGCGACGGAACGGCCCCGGTGGCGCCTGTCGAGCGGCCGGCTCCTCCCATCCGGGGCGAGCCACCAAGGGCGCCGCCTCCGCAGCCAGCGGTCCCCGGTGGGGCTGCCGACGCCGGTAGCGAGGTGCAAACCCTGCTGGGCCAGACCGATGCGGCGCTGTCGCGGCTAAAACTGCTGCAATCCGCCTCCCAGCCGGCAATCGACGCTCGGCCCGACGCGGCCACACCGCGCAACGAACTCCGCTTCGAGATCCCCATGCTGCTGGGGACCCAGACCGGTGTAATGCAACTGCTGGTCGAGCGCGACGGCAAGCACAAGCGGGAGCAGCGCCGGCGGGGCTGGAGCATGCGCTTCGCCATGAACTTTTCCGAGACCGGCGAGGTGGGCGCCGATATCGCCATGCTGGGGCGCTCGGCAAGTATTTCGATCTGGGCCGCCGACCCGGAGATCGCGGATGCCCTTGATGCGATGCTTCCCGAGCTTGGTCCGGCGATCCAGCGCCACGGGCTGGAACTGACCGCGCTGCGCGTCCGCCGCGGCACGCCGCGCTCCACGTCCGCAGCTCCGGGCCAACTGCTGGACCACGCCCGATGAGTGAGCCCCCCAAGGACGTCAATCTCGCCGTGGCGCTGGAATACGAACGCGGCACCCGGGACGCGCCGCGCGTGATCGCCAAGGGGCGCGGCGAGGTGGCGCGCCGCATCGTCGAGATCGCCACCGAGGCCGATGTGCATATCGACGCCAATGCGCCACTGGCCGAGGCGCTGGCCGGCGTCAATCTCGATGAGCCGATCCCCATCGAACTCTATGAGGCGGCCGCGGAGATCATCGGCTTCGTGCTGCGCGCCAGCGCCCAGAAGCGCTGGAAGCCGTAAGGCGGCTTGCCTTCACGGACGCGGCGGGTGCAACTAGCGCTGCGTCTCAGGGAGCCTCAAATGCCGACAATTGCCGACCTCGATACCCCGACCATCCTCATCGACATCGACCGGGTCGAGGCCAACCTCCAGCGCGCCCAGGCCCATGCCGACACGGAAGGCTACGCGCTCCGCCCCCACACCAAGACCCACAAGCTGCCGCAGTTCGCCAAACGCCAGATCGAGCTGGGTGCCAAGGGCATTACAGTGCAGAAGCTGGGCGAGGCCGAGGTGATGGCCGATGGCGGCATCGACGACATTTTCCTGCCCTACAACATCGTCGGCGAGAAGAAGCTGTCGCGACTGAAGGCACTGAATGAGCGCATCACGCTGGCCGTCACCGCCGACAGCCCCGACACCATTTCAGGCTATGCTCGCACCTCTACCACCGGCAAGCCGCTCACCGTGCTCGTCGAGTGCGACACCGGGGCAGGGCGCTGTGGGGTGCAGACGCAGGCTCAGGCGCTGGCACGGCAGATCGAAATCGCCCCCGGCCTGCGTTTCGGCGGATTGATGACCTATCCGCCCAAGCATGGCGTGGCCGAGGCGAATGCGTGGTTCGAAACCGCCCTGGAACTGTTCAAGCAAGCCGGCATCACCGTACCGACGATCACGGCCGGCAATAGCCCCGACATGTGGGCCCCCGGCGGCGGCCCGGTGACCGAGCGGCGGCCGGGCACCTATATCTACTATGATCGCATGCAGGTGCGGGACAAGGTGGCGAGCTTCGACGACTGCGCCCTGACGGTGCTCGCGACCGTGGTGAGCCGGCCGACCGCCACCCGGGTGGTGATCGATGCCGGCTCGAAGTCGCTGGCCTACGACCCGGTCGCCGGAGACCTGTCGCTCGGGCATGGGCTGGTGATGGGCACGGAGCTTGTCGTGAAATCGCTCTCGGAAGAACACGGGGTTATCGAGATGCCGGTCGCCTCCGACTGGCCGCGCGTCGGCGAACGCCTGCGCATCATCCCGAACCATGTCTGCGTCGTGTCGAACCTGTTCGACACCGTGACGCTGATCTCGGGCGACGAGATCAGGGATTCCCTCCCCGTTGCGAGCCGCGGCCGAACCGACTAGGAGTCGTCGCGGCAAGGGAGTGGTATTACAATGGTCTCCGAATGGTATGAGGGTGTCACGCTTTCGAGCGAGCTGTTCCCGGGCGGCGAGGCGATCTACCGCCTGACGCTTTCCAACCGCGGCAGCGCCACGCTTAGCGGCTTCCGGCTCGGCTTTTCCGGTCCCGGCCGCATCTCCGCCGACTCGCCGGTCGGCAATGGCAGCTTCGTCACCCAGCTCTCGAACTTCACCGAGGTTGCGCCGCCCACCGGCTTCACGCTGGCGCCCGGCGCCGACTGGGTGGTGGAGTTCGAACAGCTCGATCACCCCATCCGCCACTGGACCGACGGCGCCACCACCGGCTTCCTGGTCCTCGCCGACGGCTCGACCCGTCCGCTCCGCACCATCCCGACCCGGCTCTATACCGTCGACGGTGCGCCGAAGCGCGGCACCGCGCGCTATCCCGTCCCGGCCGAACCGCCAGTGCCGGTTTCGATCATCCCTTGGCCGCTGACGGTCGACGTGCACGGCCGCCGCACCGCGCCCTCGGGTCTCGCGCCCATCGCGAATGGCGTTCCCGAGGCTCGACATGCCATTCAGGGCTTCCAGCTGCTCTCAAGCGTCCTATTCAGCGGCGAAGGCCTGTGGCGTCCCGAGCACGAAGGCGGCTTTCCGGTCGACTTGGTGAAGGGTGTGGGCGGCAAAGAAGGCTACGCCATCGCGTTTGCCCCCGAGCGCGCCACCGTCACCGCCGAGACGGCCGCCGGCTTCCTTTACGGCCTTGTCACCCTCGGCCAGATGGTCCACGGCGCGCGCGGCAACCTGCAGCAATTCAGCTTCCCCACCGCCGGCCGCATCGAGGATGCTCCCAACTACCAGTGGCGCGGTTCACATCTCGATGTCGCGCGCCGCTTCTACTCGAGCGCCGATGTCGCCCGCTTCATCGCGCTCCTCGCCTGGAACAAGCTGAACGTTCTGCACTGGCACCTCAGCGACGACGAAGCCTGGCGCGTCGAGATCGACGCTTATCCCGAGCTCACCAAAAAGGCGGCGTGGAACGGTTACGGCCTGCCCATCCCGCCGCTGCTCGGTTCGGGCCCGGAGCGCACCGGCGGCTACTATTCCAAGGCCGATATCCGCCACATCGTCGAGATAGCTACCCTGCTCAACGTCGACATCGTCCCCGAGATCGACATTCCCGGCCACTGCTACGCCCTGCTGCAGGCCATCCCGCAGCTGAGCGATCCTGGCGAGAACGGGCTCTACCACTCCATCCAGAGCTTCCCGAACAACTGCCTAAACCCCGGCGTCGAAGCCACCTACGGCGCCATCGAGACGATCTTCGGCGAGATGGTCGAGCTCTTCCCCTCGCGCTACTTCCACGTCGGCGCCGATGAAGTCCCGCACGACGCCTGGGAAACCTCGCCGGCCGCCCGCGCGCTGGCCGGCAGGCTCGGCGCCGATGGCACCATGGCGCTCCAGGCGCGCTTCCTGCAGCGCGTCCAGGCGTTCCTCACGAGCAAAGGCAAGATCACCGGCGCATGGGAAGAGGCGGCGTTGGGCGGCGGCATCGACAAGGCCGATAGCTACCTCGTCGGCTGGAAGGACACCGCGATCAGCCGAAAGCTCGCCGCCGAAGGCTACGACGTCGTCGTTGCCCCGGCGCAGGCGTACTATCTCGACATGGCCAACGGCGAGGATTTCGTCGAATGCGGCGCCGCCTGGGCCGGCTGGTCGTCGCTCGAAACCACCTACGCCTTCGAGCCGTCCGCTGGCTGGAACGAGACCGAGCGCGGCCACCTGCTCGGCATCCAGGCCTGCATCTGGAACGAGCCGATGACCGATCGCGCAGTGTTCGACCGGCTGGTCTTCCCCCGCCTCTCCGCCATCGCCGAAACCGGCTGGAGCACCAACCGCGACTTCGCCCGCTTCACCGCACTGGTGGGACTGATGCCCAACATGTACGGCAACTACGAGGAAGCCTGATGGCCAAGACTGGTGACCTGCTCGTCCGCCTGTACGACCTGCCGGAGACCCCCGCCGACGCCCGGATGGCAGCGGCCGGCATCACCATCCGCCGCGCCCTGCCGCCCGAGCGCTACGCGGTGCGCGACTGGATCCTCGAGCGCTTCAGCCCCTACTGGGGCGGCGAGGCCGAGATGGCGCTGAGCCAGTTTCCGACCACGATCTGGCTGGCGATCAAGGATGGCCGCCTGCTGGGGTTCGCCTGCCATGATGCCAGCGCGCGAGGGTTCTTCGGGCCGACTGGCGTCGACGAAAGCGTGCGGGGGCAAGGAGTCGGCGAGGCGCTGCTGTTCGCCACGCTGCGCGGCATGCGGGAGGCCGGTTATGCATACGCGGTGATCGGCGACCCGGGGCCTGTGGAGTTCTATCTGAAGCGGCTCGATGCCATGCTGATCCCCAAGTCGAGCCCGGGGATTTATCGCGGGATGCTGCCGCTGCCCGATGATACGGCGGAGCAACAGGGTTAAATCCCTCTTTACTGCACTCGTTTACCTTGTCGCGTGCAATTCCGCCCTGGACGGGCGTTCGGGCAGGCGCGCCGACCCGAAACCCGGACCTTCGAGTATGGACGCGTCCACTTGTCCAAGCGCCGCAGCACAGAAGAGGATCAGGACGCCGTGTCCGTCCGCCCCAGCCTCGAGCGGCAGCTCGGACTGGCCAGGGCGCGGAGCCGCTCGCTGCAATTACGCCTGCGGGCCATTGCCGACAATCTCGGCCACGGGTTGTCGCTCTACGACAAGCAGGGGCGGCTGGTGGTCTGCAACCAGCAGTTCCTCGAGATCTACCGGCTGCCGCCCAAGCTTGGAAAGAGCGGCACCAGCTTCCGCCGCATCCTCGAAGCCAGGGTTGCCGGCAACACCCATGTGGGCGACGACGGTCAGCAGTATGTCACCGACCGGATCGGCGCCGTGCACGAGCATCGGGCGCTTGGCGGCATCCACCGGCTGAATTCCGGGCAGGTCATCTCGATGACGCATCAGCCGATGGCCGATGGCGGCTGGGTCTCCACCCATCGCGACGTCACCGAACTATTCAACATGCAGGCCGAGCTGACGCATCTGGCCTACCACGACCCGCTCACCGGCCTGCCGAACCGCACGCTGTTCTACCAGCGCATCGGCCGCGCGTTCGAGAACGTCGCCGATACAAACGGCTTTGCGGTGCTCTGCCTCGACCTCGATGGGTTCAAGCGGATCAACGACCTGCTCGGCCACGCCACCGGCGATGCGCTGCTCCGCCAGTTCGCCGCCCGCCTGACCAAGGCGCTCGGACCGCGCGACACTGCGGCGCGGATGGGGGGCGACGAGTTCGCCATCCTGCATATCGGCGGTGACGAGGAGAGTGCGCTCGATCTTGCCCACAAGCTCGCCGAGCTCTGCCAGCAGCCTTTCGATTTCGATGGCGAAGTGGTCAGCATCGCCGTCGGCATCGGCATTGCGCACGCACCGGCCGATGGCAGCGACATCGACGCCTTGCTGCACAGCGCCGACCTCGCCCTTTACTCGGCTAAGCGCGGCGGGCGTGGTGGCATTCGTGCCTACGCGCCGGGGCTCGACCGGGCCGCTGCCGACCGGCGCAAGCTGGAAGCGGAGTTGCGCCGCGCCATCGAGAGCGGTGAGTTCGAGCTGCACTACCAGCCCATACTCGACCTCAAGGCGGGCAGTTTCTCAGGCTTCGAGGCGCTTATCCGCTGGCAGCATCCCGAACGCGGGCTGGTATCGCCAGCCGAGTTCATCCCGGTGGCGGAGGACTCGGGGCTGATCGTCATGATCGGCGAATGGGCGCTGCGCGAGGCCTTTGCCGAGGCGGCACGCTGGCCCGCCGACCTGCGCGTCGCAGTCAATGTGTCGAGCATTCAGCTGCGGCGCGGCAATCTGGTGGCGACGGTCATGAATGCCTTGGCCTCGTCCGGCCTTGCGCCGGGCCGGGCCGAGATCGAGATTACCGAAAGCGTGTTCCTCGAGCAGTCCGAGCAGAGCCTCGACGCGCTGCGCCAGTTGCGGGCGCTGGGCGTCCGCATTGCGCTCGATGATTTCGGTACGGGGTTCTCGGCGTTGAGTTATTTGCTCGCCTTCCCGTTCGACAAGCTGAAGATCGACGGCAGCTTCGTGCGGGCATTGGAGGGGTCGGAGGGGGCCGCCACCATCGTCTCTGCGGTCGCCGATATCGGGGCGCGGCTCGGCATGTCGACCACGGCCGAGGGCATCGAGACGCCTGACCAGTTGCGGGCGGTGCACAGTTCGGGCTACGCCGAGGCCCAGGGCTACCTGATCTCGCGGCCGATGAGCCGGGAGGCTGTGCGGGCAATGCTGATCACCCAGTTTGACGCCATGCCTGAAGCACCGGCACAGGCCGGTTGAGGCCAGACAATCGCGAATTCGCCGCGTTTTCGCCGTGCAGATGAACGTCACCTGAACGAAAAAGGCGGGGATTGCTCCCCGCCTTCTTCACCTGAGGACCGGCGCTTACTTCAGCGCGTCGGTGATCACCGTGCTGTAGGCGCCATCCGGGGCCATCGAGATGATCTTCTGGTCGACCAGCGCCTTGATGGTGCGGTCATAGGCGGCCATGTCGAGCGACGGGTCGGTCGCGTCGACGAGCTTCGACACCTCGCCCACCATGTAGCGCTGCGCGGCCAGTTCGGCGGCACCGGTGTCGTCACTATCGACGACGATCTGCGCGGCCTCGTCGGGGTTGTCGAGGGCGTACTGCCAGCCCATCATCGAGGCCTTCACGAAGCGGGTGTAGGCGTCGACCTTGGCCGGATCGGCGAGGGTGTCTTCCATCACGTAGAGGCCGTCCTCGATCAGATCGTTGCCCATTTCGGTGTAGCTGAAGATGGTCAGGTTGTCGGGGCTATAGCCGGCGGCGAGCGCCTGACCGTACTCGTTGTAGGTCATGACCGAGATGCAGTCGGCCTGCTTCTGGATCATCGGCTGGATGTCGAAGCTCTGCTGCAGCACCTTGACGTCGCCGCCCTCGGCCGTCGAGAGACCTTCCTTGTTCATCCAGGCGAAGAACGGGTACTCGTTGCCGAAGAACCAGACGCCAAGCGTCTTGCCCTTGAAATCGGCGACAGAGGTAATGCCGGTTTCCTTGGGGCAGATCATCATCAGAGCCGAGCGCTTGAACGGCTGGGCGATATTGACCAGCGGCACGCCCTTGTCGCGCGCCGCGGCAGCGGCGGCCATCCACTCGACGATGATGTCGGCGCCACCTCCCGCCATGACCTGCGGCGGTGCGATGTTCGGGCCACCCGGCACGATGGTGATGTCAAGGTTTTCATCGGTATAGAAGCCCTTGGCCTTTGCGACGATGTAGCCGGCGAACTGCGACTGGACAGTCCACTTCAGCTGCAGCGTCAGCTTGTCCTGGGCCATCGCGGCCGTAGCGGTAAGCGCCATCGCGCCTGCCGCCAGTGCCAGAAGAAGTTTCTTCATTGTTGTTTCCCTTACCCCTGTTAAGTCCGCCCACCACGGACGGACGGATGCCAGAAGGTCACCGCGCGCTCGATGAGCGCGATGACCCCGTAGAAGGCAGAACCTGCGACCGCCGCCACGGCGATTTCTGCCCAGACCAGGTCGATGTTCAGTTTCCCGACCTCGGTCGATATCCGGAACCCCATTCCCACGATGGGTGTCCCGAAGAATTCCGCTACGATTGCGCCGATGAGCGCCAGAGTCGAGTTGATCTTCAACGCGTTGAAGATGAACGGCGCTGCCGCCGGCAGTCGCAGCTTGAGCAGCGTCTCCCAGTAGCTGGCGGCATAGGTGCGCATCAGGTCGCGCTCGATGCTGGACGAGGCATTGAGCCCCGCAACGGTGTTGACCAGCATGGGGAAGAAGGTCATGGCGACGACGACGGCGGCCTTGGAGGGCCAGTCGAAGCCGAACCACATGACCATGATGGGCGCGATGCCAATGACCGGCAGCGCCGAGACGAAATTGCCGATCGGCAGCAGCCCGCGCTTCAGGAACGGCGAGCGGTCGACGAGGATGGCGACGACGAAGCCGGAACCGCAGCCCATGGCGAAGCCGGCGAGCACCGCCTTGAAGGTCTGCACGAAGTCGGCCGCCAGGGTCGGCACCGAGGCGAGGATCCGCATCCAGATCATGCTCGGCGGCGGCAGCAGCACCATCGGCACATTGGCCGCCCGGACGACGATTTCCCAGACCAGCACCAACGACAGGCCGAAGACGACCGGGATCAGCATGCCCAGAGTGGCGGGCGTACGTCCGGCGCGGATCGACGCCGCCAGCTGTTCGACGAACAGCCAGGCAAACGTCCATGTCGAGACCAGCGCAAACCAGTACCCTGGTCCCCCCATCTGTAGCGTATCGAGTGCCAGCACCAGGGCCACGGCGCCCAGCACCGCCAGCGCGCCGTCGAGGAACAGCGGGAGCCGGACCCAGATGCGCACGATGGTGAGCGCCCCGAGGACGAGGAACACCCCCGCCAAGGGAAACTCCCATACCGGCAGCGGCGCGCCTTCGGTCGAGGCGAACTCGAAGATCAGCGCCAGGAGGGCAAACCCACCGGCCAGTGCTGCAAGCGCTCGCTGCAAGACCGTCAGTTGGCCCTTCATGCCCGCACCCCCATGCGCCGGTTGGCGAGCTTCTCGCCCCAGCCGACGAGGATGACCAGCACGGCGGCGAGCGCGGCGGCAATGAACAGGGCGGCCCAGATCTGGATGGTCTGGCCGTTGTAGGAGCCGGTGAGCAGGCGCACTCCGAGCCCGCCGCCGGCGCTGTTGCTCAGTTCGCCCACCACCGCGCCGATCAGCGAGATGGCAATGCAGACCTTCATCGAGGCAAAGAGGATGGGGATGGACGCCGGCCAGCGCAGCTTGAAGAACACCTGCCACGCCGAGGCATTGTAGGTCCGCATCAGATCGAGCTGGATCGCCTCGGGCGTGCGCAGGCCCTTCACCATGCCGACGACGACCGGGAAGAAGCTCAGATACATCGAGATCAACGCCTTGGGCACGATGCCGGTGACTCCGACGGCGCCGAGGCCGACCACCACCATCGGCGCGATGGCGAGGATCGGGATGGTCTGGCTGGCGATGATCCACGGCATCAGCGAGCGGTCGGATGCATTGTTGTGGACGATCATCACCGCAAGGCCGATGCCCAGCAGCGTGCCGAGCGCAAAGCCCAGCATCGTGGCGCCAAGCGTGATGCCCGCATGATAAGCGAGCGAGCGCGGCGCGGTGATGGCCGAGCCGAACAGCCCGGTCCAGATACCGCCCGCCACCTGGTGCGGCGCCGGCAGCACCGGCTTGTCCTGCGCCCAGGTCTGCTGCGCGAACTCAAGCAGTGGCACGTCGGTGAGGTTGGCACGCCCGTTCAGCGTCTCCTGCCACGGCGCGTTCATCACCACGGCCATGACGTACCAGAAGAGCACGATCGCCAGCAGCACGATCAGGACCGGTGCGGTCTTGCCCTCAAGCAATCCTTTCATCGCTCCGCCCTCGAGGCGCCCCGACGCCAAACCAGATTGATGCAGGCTATGGCGATCCCGCTGCACACCGTTGCGATTAGCCCGTAAAGCCAGCCAGTGCTGGTTGCGTCGAAGCAGTCATTGCCTGGGCAGGCGTGCTGCGCGGCCGAGAACCCGATAACGGCAATGACCAACGAAAAGATCGCAGCGACCACGGCAACGGCAGAAACAAGCATCAGCACAAACCGCATCCGCCTATTCCTCGTACGAGTGGCCGGCGCGCAGGCCGTCGCGGACGCGGGCGGCGATGGCGAGGAATTCCGGCGTTTCGCGGATATCGAGGGGCCGCTCGCGCGGCAGGGGGCTGTCGATGATGTCGGTGACGCGGCCCGGGCGGGGGCTCATCACCACGATCTTGGTGGAGAGATACACCGCCTCGGGGATCGAGTGGGTGACGAAGGCGATGGTCTTTTCCGTCCGCGCCCAGAGCTTCAGCAACTCCGAATTGAGGTGGTCGCGGACGATCTCGTCCAGCGCCCCGAACGGCTCGTCCATCAGCAGCAGGTCGGCATCGAAGGCGAGCGCGCGGGCGATGGAGGCCCGCTGCTGCATGCCGCCCGACAACTGCCAGGGGAATTTCTTCTCGAAGCCGGTGAGGTTCACGAGGTCGAGCGCCTTCGAGACGCGGGCGGCGCTGTCGCCATAGCCCATGATCTCGAGCGGCAGCCCCACATTGCGATCGATGGTGCGCCACGGCAGCAGGGCCGGGGCCTGGAAGACGTAGCCGTAGGACCGGTTTAGCCGCGCATCGGCCGGCGAAGTGCCGTTGACGGTGATGGAGCCCGCCGTCGGCTGCTCGAGATCGGCGATGACCCTGAGGAACGTCGTCTTGCCGCAGCCGGAGGGGCCGATGAACGAGACGAACTCGCCCTTGTTGATATCGAGATTCACATCCGACAACGCCAGCACGTCGCCGTCACCGGTCTTGAATGTCAGGCCCAGGCCCCTGGCGGAAACCACCGAAGTCAAATGCACACCCCCGGCCACATCAACACTTCAACTCCGGCTACCTCGATCGCGGAGGCCACCGGCCTCGCAACACTCACCGTTGTCATCCCTGCGCATGCAGGGACCCAACTGGAAATCCGCACGGGCGGAGAGGTGGGTCCCTGCTTTCGCAGGGATGACACCTCGGCGTGTGGTGCAGCGTCGAGTTGCAAGACGCTCACACCCCGCTCTGCGGAATGCCCGAGCGCTCTACCTTGCGCGGGGCGACCACGTCTTTCCATGTCGAAAAGGCGCGGTTCACAGGGTTGCTGGCTTCGCGGGCGACGAACTGGCCGTGGCCCGGCTCGGCGCTGATCTTGTCCTCGGTGACGGCCACCTGCCCGCGCGTCAGCACGAAGCGCGGCAGGCCTTCGACCTCGATGCCCTCGAACACGTTGTAGTCGATGGCCGACTGCTGCGTGGCCGCCGCGATGGTCTTCTTCCGCTTGGGGTCGAACACCACGAGGTCGGCATCGGCACCAACGAGGATCGCGCCCTTCTTCGGGTAGAGCCCGAGGATCTTGGCGATGTTGGTGGAGGTGACGGCGACGAACTCGTTCATGGTCAGCCGGCCGGTCGCGACGCCCTTGGTCCACAGCACCGGCAGCCGGTCCTCGAGCCCGCCGGTCCCGTTCGGGATCTTGGAGAAGTTGCCAACCCCGTTGCGCTTCTGCGCGGTGGTGAAGGCGCAATGATCGGTCGCCACCACCTGCAGCGACCCGGCCGCAAGCCCGGCCCACAGCGAATCCTGGTGCTGCTTGTTGCGGAAGGGCGGGCTCATGACGCGGCGGGCGGCATAGTCCCAGTCCTTGTTGAAATACTCGGTCTCGTCGAGCACCAGGTGCTGGATCAGCGGCTCGCCATAGACGCGCATGCCCTTCTGCCGGGCCCGGCGGATCGCCTCATGGGCTTCCTCGCACGAGGTGTGGACGATGTAGACCGGCACGCCCGCCATGTCGCCGATCATGATGGCGCGGTTGGTGGCCTCGCCTTCCACTTCGACGGGGCGGGAATAGGCGTGGCCCTCGGGGCCGTTATTGCCCTCGGCCAGCAGCTTCTGGGTGAGGGAGGCGACAACGTCGCCGTTCTCGGCGTGGACGAGGGGCAGCGCGCCAAGCTCGGCGCAGCGCTGGAACGAGGCGAACATCTCGTCGTCGTTCACCATCAGCGCGCCCTTGTAGGCCATGAAGTGCTTGAACGAGGTGATGCCGCGATCGACGACATCGGCCATCTCGTTGAACACCTGCTCGCCCCACCAGGTGATGGCCATGTGGAACGAGTAGTCGCACGAGGCCTTCCCGGTCTTGTTGTCCCACATCTGCAGCGCTTCGAGCAGCGACTGGTTGGGCGAGGGCAGGCAGAAATCCACTACCATGGTGGTGCCGCCACTCAGCGCCGCGCGGGTACCGGACTCGAAGTCGTCCGACGAGTAGGTGCCCATGAACGGCATTTCGAGATGGGTGTGCGGATCGATACCGCCCGGCATGACGTAGCAGCCCGTGGCATCGAGGGTTTCCCCGCCAGTGAGGTTCGGCCCGATCTCGGTGATGGTGCCGTTCTCGACGCGGACATCGGCCTTGTAGGTCAGGTCGGCGGTGACGACGGTGCCGTTCTTGATGATCTTCGAAGTCATTGCTCGTTCCCTTGGTTCCGTGTGTCGGCTTTCGGCAGCGTGAACGATGGCTTCACCATTGAGGGAGCTCCGGCACGGTACAACGTCACTGCCTTTTCTATGAACTGGTATGCCTCGTCGGGCCTCATGCGGCCGGCGTCCGGCCAGTCGCCATAAGGCTCCTCATAGTACCAGTCGGGAGACCCAGCCACCTCGGCCCCTCCAACGCTGTACGACCAGTGGGTGCCACGCGCTCGGAAGTAGTAGTCCCGGCCATCGACGACGCCCTTGGATTGGACCGGCGCAACGCCTCCGGCTCGGCCAACCACCATGCCGGGCATCGGGGGGCCAAGCAGAACCCGCTTCACCAATATGCTCCCGGCTGCCGGCACGCGGCGGATCGTCAGCTCCTCGTTGCCGCCCGCCGGCCGAAAGCTGCCGACAACTGGCGAGTAGCGCCAGGCATGCGCGATCGCAGGCAACCGCACGCGCGCGCCGTCTTCAGCGATGCCGACATAGGCAACCGGCTGGGCGGCAACGCCATCCCATGGCCCTTCCATCACCACCGCGTCATTCGCCCGCGCAAAGGCCTCGTCGTTTGCATATTGCTTCTGCATGGCGTCAGAGAATGCGGCAAAGTC